>NZ_RZOL01000693.1:0-1732 GCF_004022985.1 Mesorhizobium sp. M7A.F.Ca.ET.027.02.1.1
GTGAAGAGAGTGGCCGAAAGGCTCGGCCGACTTGCGTGATGGTAATCGTCGCAGGCAAGGATGGGTGGCCGCACGCGGCCTCTGCTTTTTGCAGAGCAGGCCGCATTGTAAAGCGGCAGAAACGGACTCGGCCTGTGGGGGCAGGCTCTCCTGTACCTCAGTAACGATATGGTCGAGACCGGGAACGATTGCACCGACCACCAGAGACGCCAAAGCTGATGCTCACGGTGGACGGACTGGGGATTTCAGCTGGCAATGTCCAGGTTCGGACGCGTTCAGCTTCATTCGTCGACCAGCGTTTCGCGCCGAAGAGCTTCGCCGCGGACATTGACGGAAAAGGGGAGGTGACCGGCACGGCACCTGGCATTTTGGCGATGCAATAGTGGATGACGCCGTCGACCTCGTAGGTTGGCTCGGCATGGGTGGTCGCGTGCGAGGTCTCGAAGCAGCCGCCCTGGTCGATGGCGAAGGTGACCTCAATACGCACCTTTGATCCCTAGCCGGAGCGGCCGCGTGATTGCCGTAGCGGCAGTGATATCCTGGTCAATCGACCGTTGTGGCCAGGGATTAGTGGCTGATTTTTTCAACCAGTGTCACCAGTATCATTGCAACTCGTTGATTTTGTGGGAGGCAATTTGGCAATGAATTGCTGAAATTGACACCGTGTCCGGTTGAAGACGTTGCTGTCCGGAACCGGACACAACGAGGCGCAGCATTCCGCCGTTGCGGCTTTAAGTACGTGGATTGCCCTCTGCTCGCACAATCTCCTCGGTGGCACGCCGATTGCTTGGACACGGTGCAGGACCGTTGCGCCATAGCGGTGTCGCATGCTCCGACCGAGGAGGTGTACATGAAACTTACTCGAACAATCCAAATCAATGCGACAGATGCAGCACTAGTTGCGGTCCCGCCAATTGAAGCTTTGCCGCGTCCGTCACGGGTGCCACTGTCGCTTCCCCAGCAGCGGCTTTGGTTCCTGTCCCAGCGGCAGGGCGGCAGCAAGGCCGATCTCATCTATGTGGGGCTTCGGCTTCGCGGCGAATTGGACGAGGCAGCCCTCCAGTCGGCCTTGGACGGGTTGGTGGCGCGTCATGAGGTGCTGCGCACCACCTTCGGGGTGGAGGACGGTGAGCCGTTCCAAAGGATTGGACCGGCGGATATCGGCCTGCCGCTGAAACGAGACGATCTGACGGCGGCAGCGGATGTCGAGGCGGCCCTCGCGGAGCTGATGCCTTTTGAAGGGCAGGCGGTGTTCGACCTGGAAGCCGGGCCGCTGATCCGCACACGACTGGCGCGCTTGGCGGAGGACGATCATATGCTGCTGATCATCATGCACCGCATGGTCTCGGACGGCCGGTCGCGGCAGATTCTGATCGGCGAGCTTAGCGAGCTCTACGCCGCAGCCCGGGAAGGCCGCGAGGATCGGCTGAGGCCATTGCCGGTGCAGTATGCGGACTACGCGATTTGGCAGCGAGGTCGGCTGGCAGGGCAACTCTTGCAACGGCAGTCGGAATACTGGCTCCGAATGCTGGACGGCACGCCAGCGGTGCTGGAGCTGCCGACCGACCGGCCGCGGCCGGCGCAGTGGGACTACAGTGGCAGTTACGTCGAGTTCGTGTTGCACGAGCGGCTGAGTGCACAGCTCAAGGAACTGAGCCAGCGTCATGGGACGACGCTGTTCGTGACTCTGCTGGCGGGCTGGGCGCTAGTACTGGCGCGGCTGTCGGGTCGG
>NZ_RZOL01000694.1:0-1722 GCF_004022985.1 Mesorhizobium sp. M7A.F.Ca.ET.027.02.1.1
GCTATGAGGCGCCGCGCGGCGCGGTCGAGACGGCGCTGGCGCAGATCTGGGCGGAGCTTCTCGGTGTCGAGCGGGTCGGGCGCCACGACCACTTCTTCGAACTCGGCGGCCACTCGCTGCTGGCCGTGCAGCTCTCGAGCCGGCTGTCGCGGGCTGTTGGCGTGGAACTGCCGCTGTCGACGCTGTTCGCCAATCCGGTGCTTTCCGATCTGGCGGCAAGCATCGTCGAGGTGTTGAGCCGCTCCGGCACGCAAGACCTGCCGGCGATTGCGGCGGTGTCGCGTGATGAGCCGCTTGTGCTGTCGTTTGCGCAGCAGCGGCTATGGTTTTTGGCGCAGCTGGACGAGGGCAGCACCAACTATCACATTCCGCTGGCCTTGCGGCTGCGTGGTGAGCTCGACCGCAGCGCCTGGCAGCGCAGCCTTGACCGTCTGTTTGCCCGTCATGAGGCGCTGCGCAGTGTCTTTGTCGCACCGGAGGGCAAGCCCTGGGTTGAGGTTCTGCCGCCGGATGCGGGACTGCCGATGGTCGAGCACGATCTGCGGGACAGGCCGGATGCTGAGGCTGCGCTTTTGGATCTGTGCCATGAAGAGGCGCGCACGCCGTTTGATCTTGCGCGCGGGCCGCTGATCCGCGGGCGTCTGATCCGGATGCCGGATGAGGAACACGTCTTCCTGCTGACCCAGCATCACATCGTCTCGGACGGCTGGTCGATGGGCGTGCTGGTTCGTGAACTCCGTCAGCTTTACCGGGCGTTCGAGGCTGGACAGGACGATCCTTTGCCGCCGCTGGCGATCCAGTATCCGGATTATGCCGCCTGGCAACGCCAGTGGCTGTCGGGGGAACGGCTGCAGAAGCAGGCGCAGTATTGGCGCGACACCCTGTCTGGCGCTCCGGCCCGTCTTGTCTTGCCGACGGACCATGCGCGGCCGGCCCAGCAGTCGTTTGCCGGGGCCAGTGTGCCGATCGTCATCGATGCGGATCTGACGCGGGGTCTGAAGCGGCTGAGCCGGCAGCATGGCACGACGTTGTTCATGACGGTGCTGGCGGCCTGGGCGGCGGTGCTGTCGCGTCTGTCGGGGCAGGACGACCTTGTGATCGGCGTGCCGAGCGCCAATCGAGGCCGGCGCGAGATCGAAGAGTTGATCGGCTTCTTCGTCAACACCCTGGCGCTTCGGCTCGACCTGTCCGGCGAGCCGAGCGTGTCGCAGCTTCTGGAGCAGACGCGGCGCACGGCGCTGGCCGCGCAGGAGCATCAGGACCTGCCGTTCGAGCAGGTCGTCGAGATCGTGCAGCCGCCCCGGGCTCTTGATCACACGCCGCTGTTCCAGGTGATGTTGGCCTGGCAGAACAACGCCGTCGGGTCGTTCGACCTTGCCGGGCTGAGTGTGGAGGCTGCCGGGGAGGGGTATGATCAGGTCAAGGTCGATCTGGAGCTGAGCCTTGGCGAGTGTGGCGAGGTGATCGCCGGAACGTTTGGTTATGCCTCGGCGCTGTTCGATGAGGCGACGATCGAGCGGCAGCGTGGTTATCTGCTGGCGCTGCTGCGGGCGATGGTTGCCGATGCCGGGCAGCCGGTCGGCCGGATTGAACTGCTGCCGGCTGCGGAGCGTGCGTATCTGCTGGAGGAGCTGAACCGGACGGCGGCGGCCTATCCGTCGGAGCGGTGCATCCATGAACTGTTCGAGCAGCAGGTGCAAAAGGCGCCGGAGGCGGTGGCGC
>NZ_RZOL01000695.1:0-1719 GCF_004022985.1 Mesorhizobium sp. M7A.F.Ca.ET.027.02.1.1
CCATTAGATGGCGCGTTCGACTGTTCCTCGTTACGGGTTTGGCGGTTCTGTCGATTTCGAACGGAAACCCGGACAACGCTTGAAATTGACTAAACCGAACTATCAAATGTTTGGTTTTGGCAGTTCCATCCGACTGAACCAATGGGGTTGTGCGCGAGTAACTATCTCGGTTGCGAGGAACGATCGAAAGCCGCTGGGTCCTCAGCGACGACACTTCTGCGCATCATAGCGCAGATGAGGCCGATCACGGTGGAAACGATCAGAGCCCACGCCACACGGTCGGCGCCAAGAGGTGTGAACGTCCGAAGGACCGACATCGAAGCACTGCTTGCTAACATCTGAAACGCGCCAGCGAGGCTGGTCGCAGTTGCGGCAAGGCCCGCTTCGGCGAAAGTGACGTCGTTGATGGCCGCCGGGCCTGTCAGTCCCGCGCTGACGCCAATCAACATCACAGGAACCAGTACGGCCAAGGGAGACTGCGTTCTGAATTTAGCAAGAAACAGGGTTGCCGCCGCTCCGATGATGGGCTGGACGGCAGGGAGTGGAAAGGAAGGCAAGAACAAGTAGTTAAGTTGGCATTCGGGCATTCGAGTCCCGCGTTGCACTGCGCGTAGCGCTAATTGGATACGCGATATCTGACTCGATGCCATTCGGAACGCCGAGTTTCGAGCAGCTTTAATGGCGATGCCGCCGCGCAGCGTTGCGTCCCGCCAGCCAACCGCGCTTTCCGGCATCAATCTCCCGTAGTTGAAATCGACACAATTATAGATTGACTCCAATAAAAACATAATTAGCTTTAGCGGTGACGTGGGGGGAGATCTGGCATGAGACGGGTTGTGGCACGCCTTTTTCAGGCGATTGCATTCTTATATGTTGCGCTTTCAACCAGCGGATCGCTGGCCTACCCAGTTCTTGACGCGGTAGTTGGGCTTCCATTTCCCGAGTTAATTACCGTCTACCCTGATGAGTCAGACAAGAATCTATACTACTTTGTTCCGACTTCAGTAAGCTTCGTTTACGAGAAGAAGTCGGATGGCTCGCTTCGTCCAAGACTAGGCGTACAATACTGGGGCATCACCGGAGCTGACGTTGACGGGGCTGGGGCAAACCTGGCGTTTTCCATCCAGCCGTCAATTGATGCCGACAAAGTAAAGGCTGTCGCGGATCAACTGACAAAGGCCAATCCAAACGCCCGTTACGCCTTTCCTACGCTCGTTTCGAGCCGCATGGATTTGATCCTGAACGGACAGTTCGTTGCCGATAACCAAGACAAGGCTTCACCGACGTCAACGAGCGCTGGTACCGTCGACGCGACGCAGGCCTTCGCAATCG
Source organism: Mesorhizobium sp. M7A.F.Ca.ET.027.02.1.1 (assembly GCF_004022985.1). Classification (NCBI taxonomy): domain Bacteria; kingdom Pseudomonadati; phylum Pseudomonadota; class Alphaproteobacteria; order Hyphomicrobiales; family Phyllobacteriaceae; genus Mesorhizobium; species Mesorhizobium sp. M7A.F.Ca.ET.027.02.1.1. The sequence continues at coordinate 1,333 of NZ_RZOL01000695.1, forward strand.
GACTATCGAGGATCGGGGCGCGCGCCTTTGCACAGGGCGTTGCGCCTGACAGCGACGTGATGGCCGGGCGTTACACATACAAGTTCACCGGGGTGGCGAAGCGGCTGCGCGCGAAAATCACCGTTTTCGACAAGCGCGTCTATGAGCACTTTAAGACAGGTGGCAACGCGTCGGGTTGGTGGGGAATGGTCAAGGCGTCTTGGGCCGCCGAGTGGCAGACCCTCACGACGAACGGCTCCCTGAAGCTCGAGATATTGGAGGGCGGCGAAAGCGACACGGACGAGTACCTTTTGGAGGTCTTCAAGGTACTCGTGAACGCTAAGGTCGCGGGCGAGGGAATGTTCAAGCCGGTTCTGCAGCCCGGCGGTTTGCCTGGAAATCCTGAAG
>NZ_RZOL01000696.1:0-1715 GCF_004022985.1 Mesorhizobium sp. M7A.F.Ca.ET.027.02.1.1
GTGAAACCACAGTCCAGATTTGGAGCGGGCTTCTTGGCTGACGGGTTGGTGGAACATAAAGCGGCGGCGTCACTGACCGCCGCCTTCTTTTCCTTGGCAACAGCGATACCAGTCGCAGCGAAAACGACAGCCACGCAAAATACAGCCACTCTCATTGGAACCCCCATATTGCACCCGACAGATGGTCGGACATGACCTAGCGTCACCTTAATATTAGCACTACGAAATATATTATCTAGCCCCGTGCCATCAAAAGCAGGCTGATTGCCAAGCTTGCATCGTGACCGCCAAAACCGGTGCCGATCTGGACACCAGCCGGCATGAGTCGCATTCTGCTCGTGGAGAAGGACCTGGATCGACAAAACACAGGGGCTGATCAGGCCAACGCTGGCGGGACCGGGCCCTGCGCAGTCGCCGGAGGCGTCTGTCACACAACATTGTGTCGTGGGCGCTGATCCTCATGGCGATAACCATTCTCGGCGGTCTGATCGCGCTCAAGGCGTATCTGATCGCGCTCAAGGCGTACAAGTAAGCAGAGCCCCAGCGCGAGGCTATCAGGCCACAGCCTAGCCGCTGCCAAGCAGCGGCACCGTAACGGTTGTCGCGTAGTTGATCGGGAAGGAACTGAAGTAGGGAAAGTCGATGACGAAGGCATAGGCGGCGGTCAGATGCGCCATGCGGAAGCCGCCGCTCACGGGGTCGATGGCGATGGTGACGTTCACGTCCTTGAACCCCAAGGCCTGCAATTTCTGCGTGGCGATCGATTGAATGTCGGCCTGGGTCAGCGTGTTTTTAAGCTGCAGCGAGCGCGCTGACGTCTCCAGCGTATAGCGAACACTGGAGACCGAGTGCATCGACCAGCCAAAGGCGAAGATTCCGAACAGCAGCATGACAAGGAAGGGCGCGATCAGCGCGAACTCCAGCCCGGCCCCGCCCGATCGATCCCGCCGGAACGCGCTTACCCTAGCGGACACGGATCGTCTCCTGGTGACCGATGACGGTGGAAGTGGCAAAGGCGCCGAAGGCAATTGGCGGCACCCAGGTGCCCGATGCCTGTATCTGGACATAGACCGCTGGCACCTTCGGCCCACTGCACATGGTGGACGCGTCGACCACCGTCGCCCCGCACATACGGATGCGGCTTAGCGTGACCTGGCCGTCTTCCGGCCGATTTTCCCAGCTCGCAATGGCAAGGGCCTGGGTCGCCGCATCATCGGTCGATCCGCTCATGACCAGGTTCGCGGCGGTCTTCACACCGGCGCGCATCGACAGTGAACTCGTTACGTAGGACCAGCCGTCCAGAATGCCAAGCAGCACCAGGCACAGAATCGGCAGCACCATCGCGAACTCGACCGCCGCAACGCCCGAATCATCGCCAAGGATCGGTATCGATCGGTGACGCACGGCGCTACTCGGACAGTGCCACGGACCGCGCGGCTGGAATGTTGGGCACTCCGAGGCTCGAGCAATCCTGACTGATGGTTGAGTTACCGGACCATTGGATCGTGTTGGCGACGACCCTGGTGCAGCCGCCATTGCCCGAGAAATTGCCAAGATAGTTCACTTGCTGCTTAGGGAAATAGATGGCCCCGGTCAAAAGCGAGTCCGCGGTGCCGTTGAACGTGCTGGATGCGCTCATGCCGGTCCTGTCGCCGTAGAACAGAACGCCTGAATAGGTGCCCGAAGTCGCCGCGCTGAGCTTCACGGACGCATTG
>NZ_RZOL01000697.1:0-1714 GCF_004022985.1 Mesorhizobium sp. M7A.F.Ca.ET.027.02.1.1
GTTCCGCTGTGCACGAGTGCCGTCTGAGGCTTCCAGTTGCGCTTCTTGGTGCTCATCGCTTTTCTTCCAGACACAAAAAAACCGGCCGCGAAAGTCGCAACCGGTCCATACGGCCTTGCGGCCCGACGGTCCTTTAGCGACTTGTTTAACGTGGCTGCAAGCCGACCGGCCAAATCACCACGGGATAACGACCCTTTAGACCCGCACCGCGCTTGCGTCAATTGCCGGCTTCATTAAGAGGTTTGTACCAAGCAGGTTCCGCAAAAGTGTTCCACGGTTTTGCGACCAGAACCTGCGACAAGAAAAACGTCTGACCTAGGAGTGGAGCCTTGCGGCAGACAGGCATTCTTCCCGATGAGGACATATCGGCGCTGTTCCAGTCCGGCGCGCTGAAGGCGGCGCGTGCGCTCGACGCCGACCAGATCCAGCCGGCCAGCCTCGATCTCAGGCTCGGCGACAAGGCCTGGCGGGTGCGGGCCTCGTTCCTGCCCGGCCCCGACCACAAGGTCTCGGAAAAGCTCGACCGGCTGCAGCTGCACGAGATCAATCTTGCCGAGGGCGCGGTGCTGGAGACCGGCTGCGTCTATATCGTGCCCTTGCTTGAAAGCCTGGCGCTGCCGGCGGACATTTCGGCCTCGGCCAATCCGAAGAGCTCGACCGGGCGGCTCGACATCTTCACCCGCGTCATGACCGATCGCGGCCACGAGTTCGACAAGATCGCTGCCGGCTATCATGGCCCGCTCTTTCTGGAAGTCAGCCCCCGCACCTTCCCGATCGTCGTGCGCACCGGCTCGCGCCTGTCGCAGATCCGCTTCCGCACCGGCAATGCGCTGCTCTCGGAAGCCGAGCTGCACGCCCTGCATCGCGCGCAGATGCTGGTCGCTACCGAGCCGCCGAACATTTCCGGCGGCGGCATCGCGCTGTCGATTGACCTCAACGGCGATCAGAACGGCCTGGTCGGCTACCGCGGCAAGCATCACACCGGCCTCGTCGATGTCGACAAGCGCGCCGCGCAGGAAGTCGTCGACTTCTGGGAGCCGATCCACAAGAGCGGCGCCGGCGAACTGGTGCTCGATCCCGACGAGTTCTACATCCTCGTCAGCCAGGAGGCGGTGCACGTGCCGCCGCTCTACGCCGCCGAGATGACGCCCTTCGATCCGCTGGTCGGCGAATTCCGCGTCCATTATGCCGGCTTCTTCGATCCGGGCTTCGGCCACTCCGCGTCTGGCGGCACGGGCAGCCGGGCGGTGCTGGAAGTGCGCAGCCATGAAGTGCCGTTCATTCTCGACCATGGCCAGATCGTCGGCCGGCTGGTCTACGAGCATATGCTGAAGCGGCCGCAGGCCCTCTATGGCACCGATCTCGGCTCCAACTATCAGGCGCAGGGCCTGAAGCTGTCCAAGCATTTCCGCGCCGCGCGCTGACCTCATTGCCCCAAGGCAAAATACTTGCCTGTACCGGCGCGCCATGCTTGGCTGCCTTGCTGGTCGTCAAGATGCCGGCGTTCAAGGGGAACCAAGAAAATGCAGATTTCAAAATGGATCATATCGGCAGCAGGCGCTGCCATGCTGGTGATGGCGGCCGGCTCGCTTTCGCAGGCGCAGGAGAAAATCAAGATCGGCACGGAGGGCGCCTATCCACCGTTCAACACCATTACGGCTGACGGCAAGGTCGAAGGCTTCGACATCGACATCGCCAATGCGCTGTGCGCGCA
>NZ_RZOL01000698.1:0-1709 GCF_004022985.1 Mesorhizobium sp. M7A.F.Ca.ET.027.02.1.1
GATATGAACAACAACATTTTCTCGCTGTCGGGCGGCAACCAGCAGAAGGCGCTGTTTGCCCGCGCGCTCGGCTCGGATGCGCAGATCGTGCTGATGGACGATCCGATGCGCGGCGTCGATATCGGCACCAAACTGGAGGTCTACGGCCTCGTGCGCGAAGAGGCTGCCCGAGGCCGCACCTTCCTCTGGTACACCACGGAAACCGAAGAGCTCGACAATTGCGATCACATCTATGTCTTCAAGAACGGCCGCATCGTCGCCAATCTGCGCCGCAACGAGTTGACCGAAGAGAAGATCATCCAGTCCTCATTCGGCGATGCGGCCTGAGATGACGGCCGCCAGCCTCGACACCGCCGCCAGGACGTCCGCCGAGCGAGGCGCACTGGCCCGTGCCCGTCTGTTGCGCGGGCTGCTGCCGGCGCTGTCGCTGGCGCTGGTGCTGCTCGCCATCGCCTGGCTCAACCCGCGCGCCATCAGCTATTTCGGCTTCAGCCTGATGCTCAACCTGGCGATCCCGATCGCGCTGGCGACGATCGCGCAGATGTTCGTCATTGCCGGAAACGAGCTCGACCTGTCGATAGGCACCTTCGTCGGCTTCGTCGGCTGCGTCACGGCGACCTGGCTGAAGGACGCGCCACTCATCGGCGCCGCCATCCTGCTCGGATCAATCGGCATCTATGCGCTGCTCGGCGCGCTTATCCATCTGCGCAATCTGCCGTCCATCGTGGTGACGCTCGGCATGAGCTTCGTCTGGCAGGGGCTGGCCATTCTCGTCCTGCCCAAACCGGGCGGCAAGGCGCCGGACTGGCTGCTTGGGCTGATGGCGTTCAAGCCGCCCTTCATTCCGTTCCCGATCATCGCCGCGCTGCTCATCGGCGTCATCGTTCATTTCGGCCTGATGCGCACTTCCTATGGCGTGATCCTGCGCGGCTCGGGCGGCAATCCGGCGGCGCTTGGCCGCGCCGGCTGGTCGCTGCTCCGAACCAAGATCGTGCTGTTTGCGCTCGCCGGCCTGTTCGGCGTGCTGTCCGGCATGGCGCTGATCGGCATCACCACCTCGGCCGACGCCAATATCGGCAACGGCTACACGCTGCTGGCCATCGCCGGCGTCATCCTCGGCGGCGGCGAATTCGTCGGCGGCCGGGTGTCGCCGATAGGTGCTGTGATCGGCGCGCTGACGCTGGCGCTGGCGGCCTCGCCACTGCTCACCTTCATGCACATTCCACCCGATTGGCAGGTTGCCGCCAACGGCGCCATCCTCATCATCGTGCTGGCGGCGCGGGTGCTGATCAGCCGCAAGGAGAGGTGAGCGATGACATCGGTGAAATCGCTGCTCGCCAAACCCTGGATCTGGTCGTTCATTGGCGCGCTTCTGGTGTGGCTGGCGACCATCGCCTTCACCGGCGGTTATGGCGCCGGCGGCATGGTGACGGCGGCCCTGTCGCTGGCGGTGTTCACCGTCATTGTCGGCGTCGGCCAGATGTTCGTCATCACACTCGGCCCGGGCAATGTCGACCTGTCGCTGCCGGCCAATATCGGCCTTGCCAGCGCCGTCGCGATGAAAGTGATGGACGGCAATGATTCCATGATCGCGGTCGGGCTGCTGGCGGCGCTTGCCTGCGGGGCGGCGATCGGCGCCGCCAACTACCTGCTGATCTGGGCGCTGCGCATCCCACCGATCATAGCCACTTTGTCGGCCAGCTTCATCA
>NZ_RZOL01000699.1:0-1705 GCF_004022985.1 Mesorhizobium sp. M7A.F.Ca.ET.027.02.1.1
ATGCTGCGCAACCTTTATGTCGGCTTCGTCTTCCAGGGCTACAATCTGCTGGCCCGCACCACGGCAGCCGAAAATGTCGAACTGCCGCTGATCTATCGCGGTGTTGCCGCGCGCGAGCGCCGCGACCTTGCCATGCAGGCGCTGGCGGAGGTCGGCCTTGTCGGCCGTGAGCACCACACGCCGGCCGAGCTGTCCGGCGGCCAGCAGCAGCGCGTGGCGATCGCGCGCGCCATCGTCACGCGCCCGACGCTCCTCGTCGCCGACGAGCCGACCGGCAATCTCGACACCGCCCGCACGCACGAGATCATGGACCTGCTCACCCGGCTCAACACCGAGCTTGGCCTGACCATCGCCATGGTCACGCATGAGGCCGACGTCGCCGAATATGCCGAACGCACAATCCGCTTCCTCGACGGCCATGTCGCTTCGGATTCCAGGAAGCTGGAGATCGCACAGCCATGATCTGGGAAACCGTCCGCCTCTCGCTGCGCTCGATCCGCCGCAATGTACTGCGGTCGTTCCTGACGCTGCTCGGCATCGTCATCGGCGTTGCCGCCGTCATCGCCATGCTCACCATCGGCTCGGGCACCACAGCAAAGGTCAAGGCCGACATCTCCAAGCTCGGCAGCAATCTGCTGGTGGTCCGCTCCGGCCGTCCGGCCGGCCCCGGCGGACCGGGCGGGCTCGACCAGGTGGTGCGTCCGCTCGCGGAAAAGGACCTGACGGCGCTGGTGGCGCACCTGACTGGCGCGCGCGCCATTTCGCCTGCCTCGCAAAAACAGGTGCGCGTCATCTTCGGCACCGAGAGCCTGACCTCGGGCGTCACCGGCACCGACAGCGCCTATCTCGATGCGCGCGACTGGAAGCTGGTGTCGGGCCGCCCGTTCAGCGATTCCGAAACCCGCTCGGGCACAGGCGTGTGCCTGATCGGCGAGACCGTGCGCCAGCAGTTCTTCGGCGCCGGCGATCCCGAGGGCGAGATCATCCGCGTCAACCGCACCTCCTGCAAGATCATCGGCCTGCTCGAGCCCAAGGGCTATACCGGCTTCGGCCAGGACCAGGACAATGTCGTGCTGATGCCGCTGCACGCCTACCAGCGCCGCATCGCCGGCAACCGCGACATCGACAACATCTACATCGCCGCCGACGACCGCACGCCGACCAGCGAGTTGCAGCCGCGCGTCGAGGACATCTTGCGAGACGCGCGCCGCATCACACCCGATCGCGAGAGCGATTTCGCCATCCGCGACATGACCCAGATCGCCGACGCCATGGCCAGCGCCACAACCACCATGACCGGCATGCTGGGCGCCGTCGCAGGCGTCAGCCTGCTGGTCGGCGGCATCGGCATTATGAACATCATGCTGGTGTCGGTCACCGAACGCACGCGCGAGATCGGCATCAGGCTGGCCATCGGGGCGCATGAAAAGCACATCCTCATCCAGTTCCTGGTCGAGGCGACGGTGCTGTCGCTGCTCGGCGGCATTATCGGCATCCTGATCGGGCTGGCGCTGGCCGGCCTCGCCGCGGTGACGCTGACCATCCCGTTCGCGCCGAGCCCGGCGGTGATCCTGCTCGCCGTCGGCTTTTCCGCCCTGATCGGCATGGTGTTCGGCTTCTTCCCTGCGCTGCGCGGCGCCAGGCTCGACCCGATCGACGCGCTGCGGCACGAATAGGCACCCGGTCGGAAGCGCGCCAGCGCTCC
>NZ_RZOL01000069.1:0-20383 GCF_004022985.1 Mesorhizobium sp. M7A.F.Ca.ET.027.02.1.1
ATGCAGCGGCTTCAGCTGTCGTCCGCCACCCTCGACGACCATGTCGGCGATATGGCCGACCGTGAGGTCGAGCGAAACCGAAATGCCCCGGGCCTTGATGGTGTGGATGGTCATTGTGCTCTCACCGATTCTGCAGGCGCAAACTGGCCTGTTCGGCGGCACTTGCGCAAGCATTGCGGCAGGCATTTTGCATCAGCGCCCTTTCACCCTCCCACAAGGGGGAGGGTGAGCGCAGCTACTGCCGCTTGTATTCCCGTATCGGCGACTTGGTGTCGTCGGTGTAGGTGACCTGCACCGACATCGATTTCACGCTATCGGCGACCTTGAAATAGGGCTGGTAGTCGTAGGGGATGGCGTAGGGATCCTTCTTGTCGCAAGGCGGCATCTTGATCTCCTTGTCGAGCGCCGCGCCGTTCAGGCTGTAATGCACCTGCTTGATGGCGCAGCGGTAGGACAGCATCTGGGTGAAGTAGACCAGCCCGTGATTGCCGCTGGCATCGAAGGCGATCCACGAGGTCCAGAACTGGTCGAGGATCTGCTTGTTGCCTTGCTGGAGCGCTGTCTCCGGGTCGAAGCGGATGTCGAACGGGCCGGTCTCGCGGCCCCTGATGTCGAGATATTTGATGGCGATAATGCCGGCCACGGTGCTGTCGGGCATCTCGAAGCTCGGATTGGCCATCGGCTTGCCGGTCGTCTGATCGTTCATCGCCAGGAAACCGGTGTCGGTGAACGGACCGCTGTCGCCCATGCGCCAGGAGATGGCGGTTGCCGGCTCCGGCAGCGAGATGGTCATCGACCAGCCCTGGTTTGAACCCATCGGCGTCAGCGAAGGCACGAAGCGGGAGGGGTCGAGCACGTCGCCGAGTGCGGCCAGCCGGCTGCGGCTGCGGTCCAGCCAGTCGGCGAGCTGCGTCTGGTCGACGAAATATTTGAGCAGCCCGCCATCCTTTTCGTAGGACACGAACCTGGTCAGTGCCTTGGCCTCGTTGCGCTTGTCGGCCAGCGTCTGGGCGCCGAGCCGATCTTCCGAAAACTCCTGCGCCAACAGGAAATAGGCCGGCGCGAAATCTGGATTGGCTGATATGAAGGCGTTGAGCTTGTCGAGGCGCTGGGCGTCGTCGAACTGCTGGATATGCACCAGCTTGATCGACAGCGCCTTGCCCTTGTCGGCAAGCGCGCCGAACACTTCGCGCGCGCCGGCCTTGCCGTCCTGCACCCGAAGCAGCGTGGCAAAGCGCGTGTAGGGGTCGATGGCGTCGACGTCGAAACCGGCAAAGGCGAGGTAGGAGCGCCGCGCATTGAGCATGTCGCCGGACAGCTCATAGACGCGGGCATTGTGGTAGAACTCGTCCGGCCGCTTCGGCTCGGCAATCGCCCCGCCTTGCGCGGCCAAGGCGGCAAAGCCCTTGGCGATGGTGTCGATCGAGGCGGCGATCTGCTGCGTCGTTTCTTGCAGCTTCTCGGTCTGGGCCTGCTGCTGCGCCTGGCCGGCGGCCAGCGTCTCGGTCTGCTTCTTCACCTCGTCGGTGGTCTTCTGCACCTCCGCCGTCTGCTGCGTCTGCTGCTGCTGGGCCGAGGCGATCTCGTCGGCCTTTTTCGCCACCGTGTCGGTCGTCTGCTTGACCTGTTCGACCGTCTTTTGCGTTTGCGTGACGGTCTGCTCGATCCTGGCCACTTTTTCGGACACGATCCCCATCGACTGCTGCAGCCCGGCAATGGCCGGCACCAGGCTTGCGATCACCCCGTTCTGGGCGTTGGTCTGCTGCTGCAGGCCGTAGACTCCGCCGGCGACGGCCGCCGCCGTGGTGGCGAAGATCAAGGCCGGCAGCGCTCTGGCCGCCAGCACCAGCCTGAGCACGATGGCAATGGCGATGATGATTGCGGCCACCGCGGCAACCAGCGCGATATAGGCGGCGAACGGCGCCAGCGGATTGAGGATGTCGGATACCGCACCCCCGATAAAGGCGACGCTGCCGGCCCATTTGCCGGTGCGGCTGAGCGATGCCCTGATAAGCGAGGGCGCTGCGCCCCCGGCCCCGATATTCGTCATGCCAAGCCCCCAAGCCCTGAGATACCACGCCCCTTCCCACGGGAAACGCGGCCCTGGCAAGGAAAGACACGGGAAAACCGGCGTTTTCGGGGCAGATGCTCGGCGGGGCCGATAGCCGACGCCGGCGCTGCCCCTCATCCGCCTGCCGGCACCTTCTCCCCGTGAACGGGGAGAAGGGAGATGCCGCGGCGTTGGCGTTCACTCTGCGACGCCGGCGGTTGGCGAACCCGTCGAGGAGAGCGTCCTTCTCCCCGTTCACGGGGAGAAGATGGCGGCAGCCAGATGAGGGGCGGCGCCAAGCTCTGAAAATATGCGCAAACCTGGGCAAATGCCTTGCTGCCGCCATTAACCAAATGGACGCATCACATGCGTTACGTTAGCTTCGCCGCATCTCAGCAACAGCCGACCCTAGAACAGACTTGCCCTTGTACAACCCCCTTCCGCTCATCCAGAGATTTTTTGCGGCACTCGCCCTGCTGGTGCTGCTTGCCGGCTGCGCCACGACGCCGCCGGACTCGGTGCTGGCCGTACCGGCGCCGGCGCAGAAATATGCCGCCATCGTCGTCGACGCCAGGACCGGCAAGCAGCTGTTCGAGGTCAGCTCGACGGCGCAGCGCTACCCGGCCTCGCTGACCAAGATGATGACGCTCTATCTGCTGTTCGAGGCGCTGGACTCCGGCCGCGTCAGCAAGGAGACCCAGATCCCGGTTTCGGACCATGCCGCCTCGCAGCCGCCGACCAAGATGCGCTTCCGGCGCGGCGAAAGCATCGATGTCGATTCGGCGATCCGCGCCATCGTCGTCAAATCGGCGAACGACGTGGCGGTCGCGGTCGGCGAATATCTCGGCGGCTCGGAGGATCAGTTCGCCGCCATGATGACATCCAAGGCGCGCCAGCTCGGCATGACCAGCACCACCTTCCGCAACGCGTCGGGCCTGCCCGACGGTGGCCAAATGACGACGGCGCGCGACATGGCGGTGCTCGGCATGGCGCTGCGTCAGCGCTTCCCCCAGCAGTTCCACTATTTCTCCGAAAGCGACTTCATGTTCCGCGGCCGGCTGGTGCGCGGCCACAACGACATGCTCGGCCGCGTGCGCGGCGTCGACGGCATCAAGACCGGCTACATCAGGGCCTCGGGCTTCAACATCGTCACCTCCTACAATGCCGACGGCCGCAATCTGATCGTCGTGGTGATGGGCGCCGACTCAGCCCGCCAGCGCAACGACCATGTCGAAGCGCTGATCCAGCGCAGCCTGTCGCCGACCACGGACGGCGCCAAGACCAGGTTGATGTTCGCGGAGCAGTGAGGAGTGGTCCGCGTAGCGGACAAAAAGCCAATTGCTTGGCTTTTGGAACGACGAACGCCCTGAGCCTGCGAAGGGTGAGCTGCCGTAGCAAGCATCGCGCCTGGCCGCGCGGTGACGAATAGGAATTTTTTCTTGACTCGGTGAAGGCAGCTAAGCTACTGTTTTGGGTATGGTGCTGAGTCGCGCCAATTGATCCACTGGAAACGTGACCCGCCCGCAAGGCGGGTTTTTTGTTGCCCGCCGCCCCGTCGCCTTCTCTCGTAGCCTTGGCGCCGTTTAGCGGAAACATCCATCGCTTCGTCATCCTAGGGCGAAGCAAGGAGCGCAGCGACGCGGCGCAGACCCTGGGATCCATGCCGGGACTCCAAGGCCCCGCAGCGGTGCTGAATTCGGCTCCGCTGCATTCTCCGGCCAAGGTCGCGGCATGGATCCGCGGGTCTACGCGTCCGCTTCGCTCCCGCTTCGCCCGTGGATGACGAAGTTGGGGAGGCTCCGGCCAATTTCGAACGTCTCCACCCGCCCTCAGGGGCGAGCCGCCGCCAGCCACATCGCCTTCTCCGATCAAAACCACTTGTCCGGCCCGCGAAATCCGTGCCCGGCGCTGGCTATGCGCCGCCACCTCTGTCTATCGTCGCCCAGCACCACCAGGAGCCCGCATCATGAGCACCGTCCCCAAAACGCCCGAGCAGCCGGCAGACAATCAGAACGATGACGGCGGCGAATATTTCGAGGCGCCGATCGTCGGTGAGCTGGAGGCCGATCCGGTATCGGACGAGCACCTCGAGACGCCCGAAGTGCCGGACTCCGAACCCGCGGGCCCCGGCGGCCACCGTGGCAAGCCGAAGAAAAAACCGTCGGCGATATCAGGCCGCAAATTCCGCAAGCGCGATCTGGTGCGCATCGACACGCTGCGCCCGAGCCTCGCCGACCGCATCCGCTCGGACCATCCCGACCTGCCGGCCGGCGCCCGCATCAGCCGCGCCGAGCTCGGCCGCTACCGCATGCGCTATATGGAGGAGCTGCTGCAGCAGGAGCACGGCGAATTCTCCGAGCTCGACCGCCAGGTGGTCGAATCGATCGCCAGGCAGGACACGATTTCCGAAAACTCGGAAGAAGAATTCGAGGAGCACCGCACCTTTGCCGACCGCGTCTCCGACAACATGGCGGCCTTCGGCGGCAGCTGGTGGTTCCTGATCTCGTTTGCCAGCGTGCTTCTGGTGTGGATCGGCATCAACCTGCTCGAAGGCATGAGCGCCGCCTTCGATCCCTATCCCTTCATCCTGCTCAACCTGCTGCTCTCCTGCATCGCCGCCATCCAGGCGCCGATCATCATGATGAGCCAGCGGCGGCAGGAGTCCAAGGACCGCCTGCGCTCCTTCAACGACTACCGCGTCAACCTCAAGGCCGAGCTGGAAGTGCGCCATCTGCACGAAAAACTCGACTACCTCATCTCACGCCAATGGACGCGCCTGGCCGAAATGCAGCAGATGCAACTGGATGCGATGCACGAACTGGCCGGCGCGAAAAAGCCGAAGCGGGCGGTGCGCGGGCGGCGGGTGGTGAGCGAGGCGGGGCAATGAGCGGTTCCTCGCCCCCACAAAGTGGGGGGGAGGTGGCTCGGCGAAGCCGAGACGGAGAGGGGGAGCGCCATATCCGATAAGCACGCACCTGTGAGAGGACCAACCCACCCCCACCACGCGACAGCCGCCAATCACCAATTGCCCGTTGAAGCCCGCGCCCGCTTCCGCTAAGAAGCCGTGACTTGCCGGTTCACCGGCTGGTTCGTTTTCCGGATTCCGGAAAGCACCCGTAGCTCAGCTGGATAGAGCGCTGCCCTCCGAAGGCAGAGGTCACAGGTTCGAATCCTGTCGGGTGCGCCATATTTATCAATGAATATCAGTGCTTACACGAGACTTGTTTTGTTCCTGCCTGCGGTTCCATGCAGCCAAATGCGGTACAGAGTGGCAACTTGCAGGCGTTTTCCGTACAAAACTCGTACAAGCAATCCGCTTTCGTTCCGCCCCCTAGTTCTTTTTTTGATCAATGCGAAAAAAGCCTCGGCGCGGTAGTCGATCGCGCGCAACCAGGTGATGCGATGCTGATGATTGCCCTTCATCGTCCCGCCTTCGCCCATCGACGGCGACACAATCGTCATCGACGAGCGGCATATCCGAATCGCCAACATCGACGTGCCGGAGATCGGGGATTACAAATGCGACGCCGAGATGCGGCTTGGGCTGGGTGGCGAAGCGGCGGCTGGCGGGGTTGCTGGCTAGCGGGCATGTCACAGTGCATGAGGCTATGTCAGGTATATAATTAGGTCGACCGCTGGAGCCGGGAATGGCGGGGTTGCTCGCCCCGAAGCTTCCATATCCCGACGCTATTTCATACCAGAAACCTATCCCTCCAAACAAACGAAAAACCCCGCCCATGCCGAAGCAAGAGCGGGGCGAGATAGAGCGGATACGCTCGGGGATTAGGGATCGGGCGTCAACGGCGCAACCGAAGCAGGGGCCGGAGTGATCATGAAGCGGATCGGCGGCGCATCCACCACGATCGGATAAGCCAGTTTCTGCAGCATGCCGCACGAGTACGTAAAGCGAGCATCATAGCGCGCCGGGCCGACGGATGCAGCTAGGGGAACCGTTACCGATCGATGATAGGTTTCCCGCCCTTCCGGCGGATAGCCTTCTATCAAGGTCTGCTTGCCCACGGTGTAGGTCGATGGGACGTGGATATTCCCGTCAACATCGGTGATATAGCGCTCCACAGCCGCCGCGCAGACGCGATTCTGAACCACCGTGTATTGGATATCGAGGACACCACCTTGCGGAACTTCCGGCGTCAAGGCCGTGGCGATTTCGAACACCGTCGGCGGTTCCCTGTCAAGTATCGAGGATATCGCCGCTGCGAGCCCGACACCCAATAATGCGGCCAGACCGAGGGCGGTCGCGGCAGCAAGGTCGACCTTGCCCCGGAATTCTCCCCATGACCGCCACAGCTTCATGGCTTTCCCACCGGTGATGAGAAATAGGCGAGCACCTGGTTGATCGCTACCAACGTTCCTGCGACGAACAGCAGGAGCTTGGTCGACGTCCGCGCGATCCAGCTTACTTTCGTCCACAGCTCGACGACTTGAAATCCGGCCTGGAACTTGTCCTTTTCCAGCGACAGGAACATGTCGAGGCGTTTGCGCTTTTCCTCCGGCAGATGCCCTGCCCAAATAAGCGCCGTTCGTTCTTCGGTGGTCAGTCGGTCCAGCCATCGGATTGTCTCCTCATCGAGGTCGACGAGCCGACGCGGAAGCTTTCTCTCGGTACCATTGTCATCGACCATTCTTCGTTTGTCCCGCCCCATGCACTGCTAGGTGCCGTTGTCGAATTCGGCCTTGTCGCCGGCTAGGATCACGCAGGCACCCTTGCCGCGTCTCATTTCAACAGCGCCTTGATGGTGACGGCCTTTGCGTGGTTGAGACGCCGGCAGTCGCCAAAATTGGCGCGGTCTTGCGCCCAAAGCCGGCTGGTTTCATCGCCGGGGATGAAGCGGTGAGGCACATCGACGACGCCACCGCACTCTGCCATCACGCTCGGGTCGACGTGCGGCTTCGGATCATCGCCCGATGGCGTCCACACCGACTGACAGCCGGGCGGGGAGGCCATACCGAGGCTTGCAAGCGCGAGAAGCGTCACCAGATGATGGCGGGCCATTGTCTTCGTCCTTCTGTTGCCGGATGCGGTCTTCGAGATCGGCGATGCGCAGCGTATCGGCGCGGTTGGCGCCCTCGCTGTCAGCGAGCTGCTGCGCCGCGGCGTCGATATCGGCCTGTTTCGCCTTGATCTTCGCGGCCTGTGCGATCTCGGCGCGCCGCTGCTTCTCCTGCCAGACGAGGCGTTCGTTGAGCTGTCCCGCGGCATATTCCCGATCGACGCGACCGTCGACGATGCCGGACAGCGCTGGCCCCACATAGGGGATGTCGCGAACCGGCCCGAGCGGGACCCCCTCATAGAAGAAGACGATGGCGCCGGCGACGACGATCGGCAGGCCGATGCGCGAGGTCGCGAAGGCGAGGAACGGGCCGATGTATGGAATGGCGCCCATGCCTTACCCCCATGCCACGACGAAGAACAGCAGGCCGATCAGCGCGCCAGCGGCAGAGACGAGCGCATAAGGCCGCATAGCTTCCCATATGGCCAGGACGAGTTCGATCGTGCCCATCAGGGACCATCCTCTTGGATTGGAGCCTGGTTGTTTTGCTGGACGACGGTCGCGCCGCCTTGTTGCGTCGGCGGGATGCCGGCATTCACGGCCATGGTGTCGACCTCGGCCCGGCGCTCGCTGGCGTTGTCCCATGTGGCGCCGAAGATGAACGATCCGACGGTCGAGGCGACGAGCAGCGCCACGGAATTGGCGATCGCCTCGCGCAAACTGTCCGGCTTGCCGAACAGGGCCAGGTAGGTGATTAGCCCGCAGCCCCAGACGATGATGGCGATCGCCATCTTGCGGCGCACGTTCCACGGCTTGCTGAAAGGTCCGGTAGATCCGAAGCCAGTGACAATACGTCGTACAGTCATGATCAGCCCGCGAACAGCTTGGATTGCTTGGCCCATGTGCGCCAGGGATGCAGTTCGTAATGTGGAAGATCCCAGCCGTCTGACATGTTGCCGTCCATGTTCCAGTCACCGCCCCAGCGCAGCGGGATTGCCAGCGACAGGGCCAGGCCGGCACCCTTGCCCGCCCCATTGTTCCAGCCGATGACCTTCCAGAGATCGATGAAGGATTGCCGGTTGTTCCAGTCATATGGCGCAGGGAAGAGGTCGAAAGCGATCGCGGGCTGCCAGTTGTGCGCCGACTGGCCGAAGTGCGCCTTGCTCTTGCCTGCGGCAAAGGCGCGCTCCTGCGCATCGCGGCCACGCGTCGAATCCAGGATGCGGAAGTCGATGACGGCGATCGCCGCGTTGGCGATCTGCTGAAGCTTCGGATGGCACTTGGATAGCGCAGACTGCGACGACGCACCAAAACTGGGCATGGCGGTTTCCTTTCTTTCCGCCCTCGCGGGCAGTTGTTCGGTCTTGGATATTTTGGCTATGGTCGGCGCCGGGAGGAGCCGGGATGAAACGACGCGACTGGTTTTCGCTGCCGAAGCCGTGGCTGGATCTGCTTCCGGAATTGCGGGATCGAGTGATCGGGCAAGCGGGCGAGATCCGAACCTGTGACGGCGGGCATCTCAGGCTTGTCGACGGCCAGTGGCAAGTGCTGGAAAGCGGGCACCAGCCACGATGCCGATGTTGTCTTCAATGCGCTGCGGAAGGCTCACTAAATAACGGGGTATATCAGTGCAAAGGGCTCCACACCGACCGGCATGCTTCTGGGAAGATCGCTTTCTACTATGGTTAAGTCTCCAAAATGATCTGCAAAATCATGAAGTTACCTGTCGTTTCAAGCAGCGCTGCAAGTCTTCGCAGTTAACGTTGCGTTAAAATCTCTTTGACTTCTGCATATCAGCGGAGGCTAAATAAGTTCCGACGGGGAGACTTGGGGCGAAGATAGAGCAGTTGGCTCCCCGGTTCGAAGTCAACAAAAGGGGAAGTAACATGCGTAACATGATGAAGCAGTTCCGCGACGACGAAAACGGCGCCGCGATGGTTGAATATTCCATCCTTATCGGCATCATTGCCGTCGCCTCCATCATGACGGTCATCGCTATCGGCGGATGGGTGAACGCCCGATTCACCGGGCTCTGCGATGCTTTGGAGAACAGCACTGTCGGCGGCTGCGATGCCTCGACCGGCACGGGCACCTGATTTTAAGAACAAAGCGCGACCCTGCACCCGGGCGCGTTCTGCGATGGCGGCCTCGGTCTTTTCTTTGGAGGTTAGGCCCAAAGACCGCTATCGGCCTAGGAAGGGACCGGTGTCATCGCGCCGGTCCCTTTTTTAATGGAACGATATCGCCGCAACCACTTCAAACCCGGCCGCCGACGTCGCCTGTACATTGTATGTACTGGTTGCCGAAAGCCCCGACACATGGCCGCAGCCTTCGCGCATGTGAACGATTCCGTTAGCGCTATCGCATTGCTGTTCGTGATCGAGCGAGACGCCGGAGAGCGTTAAGGCGCCCGTCGCCGGCTCGACGCCGCTTGCGCTGGCAATGACGCAACTATCCGCCGCAGTGGTCAATGTGCTGATGGTCGGGTTGTTGCCAGTTGCCGTCTTCACGTCGTCATGGGTATTCGAGACATAGCCGGTGATCGTATATGCATCGAACGCAGCGAACGAATGCACCGCGCTCCAATCTACGACAACGGTTATGTTGCCGCCTGTCGAAATCTCGCGATAGGCAATGCCGGTCTGGGTGCCTTCGTTGACCCCGTCGTTGATGCCATTTTGACCGGCAAGCGTGCCGTTGGTGCCGTCGATGCTGACCGAGACGATGGTGCGCTGGGCTCCCGCGTTGCGAAGGCTGTGTGGGCAAATGACAACGAGTTTGGTTCCGGCCGCGCCGACATTGACGGTTGCCGTATGCGGGTCTGGGGTGAGTTTATCCGTAAACGTTCCGATGAACGTGACGGTCGGCCCGGTAGGCGGTGGCGGACCAAACCTCCCCGATTGAACCATCATGCTCATGCGCGGACACCGATCAGGTACACCTTCAGGCCGGCAGCGCCCGTACCGGCCACGTCAATATCGATGGTCATTTCAGCATCGTCGGCCAGGTTGGCGTCAGAGATCACGGCAGCGGTTGCCGCCGTCGTGCTGGTCTTCTCGCTGGCGTCGATCGTGAGCTTTGTAGAGAGGATGGTGGTTCCGCTTTCGTTGATGTCGACAGTCGGGATACCTGAAGAGGAAACGGTCGTGAGCGATGCGCGGACGTCTGACAGCGTGAAGGCATACGGCATGCGAAATGTTACTTTCGCGGTGCCTGTAGTTATCGCCGTGGTCTCATCGCCAACCGCGATGATGATCGATTCCAGCAGGCCCTTGCCGCCATCTTTTATCAACTTGCCGGTCGTGCCATCGAACACAGCAACGTTGTTGTTGACCGTGCTGCCAGGGCCGACCACATCGCCGATACCGGATCCAGCCGGTACCGCAAAAGTACCATCCGCCTTCAGAAACTTGCCGGCCGCCGCGTCACCAGCACCAGGCGCAGGCACCAGACCCTTGGTGCCGCCAGAGCCGCTATCCCCGACGACGGCGCTCAGAGAGGCCGTGAACTGGGTGAACGTCCGCTCCTTTATCAGTTTACCCGTGGTGCCATCGAAGACGGATGGATTGCCATCTGTGACGCTCGCCGGGCCGACGACATCGCCGCTGGCTCCAACGCCTGGCGTCAGAATGATGCCAACAAGGCCATTGGTCGTGCCGTCTGTGTACAGCGCGCCAATCTTGCCGGCCGCTACCGAAACCGTGGTAGCGCCACGCGTGACCGTTATGGCGTCGCTTGCGTCCGTGTTGTGGACAAAGAACAGCGCTCGCTTCACCGCTGGCAGCGTCAAAGCCCTTGTCGCAGAAAGGCCGCTAGGCACGAACGTCATCGCCGACCGAAACTGCGCCGCAGTCAACGTGACATCGCCGCCGGAAAAATCGACCGTATAGATGTCGGCCAGCGCATTGCCCAGCGCGGCATCGCCATCATTCGAGGTTTGCCACTGGTCATCGGCCTGGCCATCAGAGATGGCCGGGATGTCAAGATCATTCGCCATGGAGGCTCCTAAAGGTCGATGGTCTCTTCACGCGTCGGGCAGATGACGCCGGTTCCGGACACCTGCCTGACGTCGAAGGTGAGTTGGGCCGGGATCGAGCCAAAATCGGTCGTGATGTTGGCGGCCAGATAGGTCTTGGTCGTCACGTCATCGACGGTGAAAGTGCGGAGCACCGCGCCGGCCGGGCCATCCTTGATCCTGACCACGTACTGTTCCAGCGTTTCACCAAGCGGCGCGGTGTAGTCGCCATCGTCGGACCAGTAGGAACCGATGCGCGTGCGCCTCACCCAGTCAAGAACGATATCGGATCCGACCACTGTCGCCGCAAGTTGGCATGGCTTTGGGATTTTCTCAGCCTCGCCAGTGACGGTACGATTGACCGCTACCGTGCCGGCAAGCGTCCCGCCGAACCCGACCGGTTTGAAATCGAAGGCATCGTCCAGTGATGCTATGGAATAGTCGATGTTCTGGACATTGCCGGCTGAAAGCCAGACGACGAAATCACCGGCCTGATGCAGAGCGGTGTATTCCTCCGACGACTTGCGGCCACGGCGGAGCCCTTCGAACGTAAAGGTGCCATCGCCGTTGTTGGTGATGGTCATGACATGGCAGATTTCCCATCGACCGGGCTGGCCAATGGCAAAGACGTTGGCGCCGTTCATCACCTCGAGATAGGTCGCCGAGGTCAACAGGTCGGTGTTGCCCGAGATGATCGTCAGGTTGAGCGTGCGCGTGAATTCGGTGACATAGGGGATGTCCCAGTCGGGGAGAATTTCCAGCGCGATGCCCACCAGGCCATTCGTCGGCTGGCTGCCGACCGGCTGATAGATACCCGAGGCATCCTTGCGGAACAGCGTTGCACCATCCCAGTAGGGCTGCCCCGCCGAAGCCAGCACATGGTATTGCACGAAGCCGGCGCCAGCCAGGTCGTCGGCATCCGACAGCAGCGGGATGTCGAGATGGTGGTAACGGCTTTCTGGCGTGCCGACGGGATTGGGCTCGGTCGGATTGCCGGTCGCACCAGAGATCGAAACCGACACGCTCGACAGGAATTCCGTCGCCGTGACGTCGATCATGAAATCCGGCCTCACCGTGCATTCCATGATGCGCGCGGTGATGATGCGATCGGCGAAGGTGAAGCGCTCGATATCCTCGGGTTCGAGATCGAGGAATTTTGCCCGTGGCGTCATCCGGAATTCGTGCCGCTCGATCGCCAGCCGGTTCACCTTCTGGGTAGCGAGAACCTTGACCGTATCGGCGTCGACAATGATCGGCATGTCGGCTTTTACCGACTGATCGGCCGGCGCCACCGGGAACGGCAATGATGGAATTTCGCCGAACTGCGCCCGCGGCTGGTAGATCTCGGCCGGGTCGCGGTAGTTGATGCCATAGCGCGCGATGAACTCTTCCGGGTTCAGGCGTTTGGCCTTGATCGCCTGGCCGCCGCTGTCGGCGATATCGCCAGCCGACGACAGCGTGGCATCGATTGCGAACGCGCCATCGGTGAAGGCGCGCTTGAAGATGATCTGGCCAGCGCGCTCGAAGATGGCGATGGAATAGGGCTCGCACACCGAACGGGCAATGTCCCTGACCCCTGCGGTGACATCGATCACCGCGCCGTCGATCACGTCATCAATGTTGATTGTGTCGACTTCTGAGGAATCGAAGCCGCCGGCCTGCATGAGGGCAACAAGAAAGTCCTCAAGCTGCCGCTGCGTGCCGTCTTCCGAGATGATCCGAAGGCGCTGCGGTACGCCAAACGCATCATGGGTCAGGATCGTATCGGTTTGACCATCATAGTAGAACACATTAGGACTGACGGCGGCGCCGCTGATGGACCGGGTTTCTCCCGTCTGAAGACTGGTGAAATAGGAGGTGCCGCTAGCGGCGTAATAGAGTTCGTCCGTGAGCCTTTGCAAATCCGGATCGCCGATCTTCCTGCCGCTATCAACCGCGGTGATCTGGTAGGGAACGGTCTTGGTGAACTCGACAGCGCCGGTTGTCCCATTGATCCGCTTGACCGCAGCAGCATCGGTCCAGACGACAAGATCGCCATCGTCGTAGACCGCATAGCGCAGATCATCCGCCAGGGCGGCAACGACGGTCGTGCTCTTGATTGTGCCGATGGCCGTAAAGATGACCTTGACCAGGACGTTGTCGGCGCAAATCCAGACATCCGCCTCATTGCCCCGGATGGCTCCAGGAGTCAGGCATTGAATGCTTGCATACCCACCCCAGCCTGCAGCGGTTTCGGTCGCCAGCGTAAGCGTCTCAGGGACAGATGCCTTGTAGTAGTAGCAGAACAATTGCTGATCGTCAGTCGAACCGGCGTAGATCGCACCATCACCGATTTCGATCAGGCATGTCGCGCCGATGACGGCAAGAACGGTGCCTACATCGTCGCCCGCGGCTAAAACTGCGCCGTTCTGCGCATCTAGAACGCGCAGGCTCCAATGGCCGTCCCCCGATTCTCCAAGGTAGAACAGGCAGTCATAGGCGCGGCTGTAGCGCCAGCCAGCGAACATGGTAGCTCCGCCACCCTGCGGGAAGGCGTAGAACTCTTGCAGTGCGCCGATGGAAAACCGCCTGATGAGCCCGCCCGGACCGGTGTAGCCGTAGAACTGCAGATCCTCCCACACCGGGACAATGTAGCTGATCGCCCCTGAACTCAACGTGGTGAAGTTTTGATAGTCATGCGTCGTCGCCCCGTCCTGGATCCACTCAGCCTCGAAAACCGGCGGCGCTCCGAGGCCGATAATATCAAAATCAACGACGACGATATCGAGATAGCCGCGATGGGCCGAGACGTTGCTCTCGCCCTCTTCGCGGACCATCGCCGGGTCGCGCGGCTGGGTGCTTCTGCCATCGTAGGCGGTAAATCTGAGGCCGCTCTGGCGATAGCCAGTCGACCCATCATAGATCAATTTGCCGTTCGCGTAGAGCTTGCGAAGGGTCCAGCTCGAGTCCGGAACCAGCGGTCGCGCGAAACGCAGCCGGGCCGACATCTTCGCCGTGGTCGAAGTAATCGTGTCCCAATATTCGACATGGGTTGAGGTCACCGTCAGGATCGGCGGCACCCAGATATAGGCCGCCGGCAGCCGGCACTTGCCGAAGACGACGGGAATGGTCTGGCCATAGGCCGAAGTCGGCAGCGTGGTCTGGACTTCCGGCACCGATGGAACGACCGGCGCTGTCGGTTCATCGAAAACCCACCGTGGCCGTCTCATAGACCTGCACCATTTAGGAATGCCAGACCAGGCAGCCGGTTCTCACCCCGAAAATTGATCGAGCTGGAAAACCGTGTCTTGCACATGGCGAATGTCTTGTCGCAGCCGGGAACGATTTCGAACGTGTCGGCAACGGCCACAGGCCAGCGCGCAGCGCCCCAGATGCGAATCCGGCTGCTGGATTGCGTCCACGCTCGAAACTGGTTGTAGAGCCCGGCATTCTGCCCGGAAGTCCACTTGATGACGCCGTTGGTGAACCAGCCATCGACGGCTCGGCTTTCGGTCAGCGTCGCGGTAAAATCACTGTCATCGGTGTGCGTGGCGATAACACCCGAACGCACCCAGGCTTCCTCGGCGGTGAAGACGGCGGTTCCGTCCGTTGTGGTCGCGGCCACGGTGTAGTTGTAGGCTGGCGCTGATCCAGCTGTGGCCCCAGCCGTGGTGCAGCGAAACATGCGGTTGTGATAGTTCCCCGCATCCGACACCCGCACATAGTTACCCACCGCATAGGCCGTGCTGCGCGCAACATCATTCGGGTAGAGCGGGAGATTGCAGAAGCCGGGGCGCTGATCGCCAAGGTCCGACCTGCAGGAGACCGACAGTTCCTCGACCGTGATTTCCTTGGCGCGCTGGAGGATGCCGCGGACTTCGAACACCGCGATCCTGCCGCGATCGTCATAGCTGATCTCGGCGGCCGTGTAGGGTCCGAGCTGCATGCCGCCGACGGACGGATCGGCATGGTTGAAGACGTAGAGCGTGATCTGCATGCCTTCGAACGTGCCGGCATAGACGTCTTCTGAATCGTAGGCATCGGAGATTGCGGCCGGCGCGGTGACCTCGCCGTCTGGAACACTGCCATCGCCGCTGAATTTCAGGGTCGAGCCCTTGAAGCTCTTGTCGGCCGGCCATGTTTCGGAATCGAAAATGGCTTTCTTCCCGGTCGCCGAGACGCGGATCGTCGTGCCATCGGCGAAGACGAACTTGCCCAGCCAGCCAAGCGTATGCGGCGTGGCCGACATCGCCGCCTTGAGGCCAGAGCTGGTGAGCCTCACCGGAAGCGCTCCAGCAGGATGATCGGCCCGGCCGACGCGACCGCGCGCGTGGCGCCGACGCTGACCGGGAAGGTGACCGGGTTGTAATCCTGCTCATAGCGGACGCGCGCCAGCCAGTCGCACGTCACTGTGATAGCCTGGCCGGCGGTCGGGATGTTGCCGCCCGTGAAGGTGACGATGCCATTGGATTCGGTGTAGTGGGTGGTGACAGTTTTTGTCACCCCTGCGACCTTGACGACGAGGCCGGAAACAATGGTGATCGGCCTGAGATACGGACGGTCGGTGTCGGTATAGGTCTTGTATATCTGGAACGCCGAGGTGACGCCGTCTCCGGTGCCGACGTTCTCGTCGGTGAGCGTGTTGTGCAGGGGATCGCGCAGCGGGAAGACGTAGGCGGCGCCCCGCCGGCCCAGAATATGCGCCATGAACGCCTCGATTTCGGCGAGCGGCCGGTTGGTCAGTGAAACCTCATATTTCCAAAGCGCGATCTCCCAGTCCTGGTTGCGATCCTCGAAGCCGCCCATCAGCGGGACGGTTGTGGTCTGGAAGACCGGCCCCATGCGCATGCCGAGCGCGAACTTGTCGTTGATGGCGACGCTATCGACCATTACGACCTCGATGCCTGCAGGGTCATTTCGTTGTACATGTCGCGCGCCTGCTGCTTGGCCGTTTCCGTGCTGACGCTGGGCGCGGCGTGGTAGTTGAAGGTGATCGGATTGCCCGGCTGCTGCACATTGACCGAGGTGTCATAGGAGCCGTCGTCAGAGGTCGGCGAAAGCTGAATGGTCGGGCGCTTTACCTTGCCGACGCCCCAACTGGAGATGTAACTGCCATACTGGGAATCGAACGCATCGCCGAACATGGTCTTGCCGGTGCCGGTCGCGCCGCTGTCGTTGTTGTGGACCAGGGCCGCCAATGCCGCCGTGGACATCCTCATCCAGCCGGCGACTTCCGACAGCTTGCTGATGGTGACGTTCTGGGCCGCGACCTGCTTGTCGGAATAGCCGCTCATGTCGTTGCTGAGGGATTGCAGATAGCTCTTGGTGTTTCGGTCGAGCTTGCCGACATTGTCGGCAGTGGTTCCGGTGTTGTCGGCCGTCTCGCTTGAATAGCGCTGATCCGCTACCGCTCCCCCAAATGACCTGACACCAACACCGGACCCGTTTACATTCGACTGGTAGTTGTTCTGCTGCGGCAGCTCGATCTGGTTCGGGTTGCCGCCGTAGCGATGCACGGTCGGCAGCGGGGCTGGCGAAGGCGCCGCCGCGGCATTCCCCAAAGAATTGAGCATGGCATCAAAGGCGCCGGCAGCATTGTTCGCGGCGGCTTCGGCGGCGATGCCAGTGCGGCGCAGCTCCGCTTGAAGGTCTTTCAGATCATCCTGCGCTCGATCCGTGGCCATGCCGACTTCAAATCCGGCTTCAGCCTCCACCTTCAGATCACGAAGCCTTTGAGTGACCGCATCGATATCGGCCTGGATTTCGGCGGTGCTGCGACTGGACGTTTGCGCCAAACCGTCCAGGGCATTCTTGATGCTGCCGTCGCCGAAGATCCTGGCGAAGTTGGCCAGGCTCGGGTTCTGGATGAAATTGTCGATGATCGCGGAAGTGGCGTTCAGTTCCCTGGAAAAATCGGCAAAGCCCTGGGTTGCCCCGACGAGCAGTGGGGCAAGGTTGATCAGCGACTGGCCCAGTTGGGCATTGATGACGGTCGAGAGCACATCCAACTTGTCATCGATTTCGCCGGCGCGCTGCAGGAGATCGTCGGGAACGATGATGCCGAGATCCTGCGCGGTCTTCTTGAACCTGTCGATCGAGGCGCGGCCCTGTTCGAAGATGCGCGCCATCTCGACGCCGCCCTTGCCGAACACCGCCGCCGACAGGGCGGCCTTTTCGGTCGCATCGCTGGTCTGCGCCAGCGCGTCGGCGACCAGCTTCAGGCGCTCTTCCTGGTCCTTGGTGTTGAGGATGTTCTGCAGCAGTTCCGGGTTGAGTTTCTTCAGGCTTGAGAACAGCGCGCCCTGACCTGTGGCCGCCAGCCCGGCGTTCTTGGCAAAAATGTTGAGCGAGGAATTGTAGCTTTCCTGATCGATGTTTGCCTGTTTCGCGGCGAAGGCCAGCGCCTGATAGGTGTCGGTGCGCAGGCCTGTCGTCTTGGCGTTGCTGGCGATCTCGTCATATTCGGAGATCGTCTGTTTGAGCTTGTCGAAGGCCCCGCCCAGCGACGCCAGCGCGGCAAGCCCGGCGCCGGCCGCAAGGCCGGTGCCGAGATTCTTGAGCGTGGTCGACGCCAGCAGCGCGCTCTTTTCGATCGAGGCGATGCTGTTGCGCATGCGTGACGATTGCTGCTCGACAGTCGTCGCCGACGACCGGAAGCCGGTCGCGAACTTGGCGGCGTTGGTGTTGAGGTCGATCGAAATCGACCCGACTGTTGAGACCACTGGATTACCTCAAAGGTTCAATCGCCCGGCCGGCCGAAGGCGGCGGCCAAAGCGAGCGCCGGATCGTGAGCCTTCTCCCAAAGCGAAGATGGATTTTGCGGGAGGTTCTTCGGATCGTGCCAGGCCTTCGCATTGAGCTTGGCCGAGCACCAGGCGAGGGTCCACAGATCCTCGACCTGCTGCTGAAAGGTGATCTCGATGCGCTGCCGAAGCGCACAAAGCGATGACGGCCAGAATTGATCGTCCGGAATGCCGGCGCGGATGGCGGCCTTGTAGGCCTCGGCTACAATACCTCCGCGCCGCCCTGAGGGCGGTCGTCTTCCTCTTCCGGCGGCGCGTTGGTTTCGGCGGCCCACACTTCATAGGGCTTGCCGTAGATCGACATGGTGATGGCGTCCTGGCACTTCTTGGCCAGCACCACGAACGGCTTTTCGGGCGGCCATTCCGGCATCTCGTCGCCGGTCGAAAACAGCGTGCCCTTGTTGTTGCGCAGGCCGGCCTTGAGCACCGCCATCATCTTGGATGGCGCCACCATCGAAAGCCCGAGGAACAGGCGCTGCGACCAGTTGAACTCGCCGAACTCGTCTTCCAGCGCGGCGAGCCCGGCCATGTCGAGACGGATGACGACGCCCGGCGCGAACTCGGACGCGGAGACTTCGCCGATGTGCTTGTTGGCCATTACGCTGCGGTGCTCCAAGTGACGGCACCGGACACCTCGAGCGTCACGGAACGGGTGATGATCTCATTCGGCGAACCCTGAATCTGGCCAAGGTTCACATAAGCCGCGAACGAAACCAGATTGTTCGTTGCCCAGATCGCCGAAAAGTCGAGACGGAAGTTCGTCAGGATCTTGTCGTCGAACTTCTTTTTGAGGCCCGTCGTCGCGTCGTGCGTGGCATGGGTCGGATCGAAGTGACAGGTCATCGCCACCTGACCACCATCCTTCATGCCGGGGATCTTCTCCATGAAGTCACCGGAGCTGAGATGCGTGCCGTCGAGCATGGTCATGCTCTCATTGGGGCCATTGAAGTTGGCTACGTTGGCGATGGCCGTGAAAATCTCCGGGCCGCCGCCATCGCCCATCTTGAGCAAAGTACCGCGACCGGCTTTACCGGTTGTTGCAGTCATCGTCGTTTCCTTTCAGGGAGGGGCCGCGCCGGGATTGACGGGCCAGGGGCGCTTCGGGAGCGCGGCTATCGCCAGCGGTTGGAAAAACCCATGATGCGACGATGGGTCGACAGGTCGGTGGCGAAATCGGTGTAGTCGAGCGCTTCCTTGGTGAACAAGGCGTCGGCGCCGGCGGCGGTGTAGTGCAGGTCCCGCATCTCCTGCTTGACCACCTCGCCAAGCTCGATCGCCGCCTTGGCGGTGGCGGCGACACAGTGGAACTGCAGCGAGGTTTCCGGATATTGCCCGGCGCCGTCGAGCATGTACTCGTCATCCTCGCCCGCCATGGCGACGGCAATCGCTGGCAGCCTGGTCTTCGGCGGAAGCGGGAAGGGATAGACGCGCGTGCCGGTGATTGCCTTGACGGCGGCGCGCGACAGCAGCGCCTTGATGGCCAGGGAGACGCCGCTCATTCGATCAGCCTCGCCTGCATCTTGAGATAGCGGCGCCGGCCGATCTCGCGCGGCCGGCCGACGATCTCATAGGTTTCGTCGGTGCCTTCGCCATTCTTGAACAGCAGGCGATCCGTAAACGACATGTCGGCACGCCAGCGGATGGTGAAATAAAGCCCCATCTCGGCATATTCCCGCGACGCGCCTTCGCCTTCGCTCGAGCCGTGAAACTCCATCTTGGCCCAGACCGTGGCATAGGGCGTCCAGGTCGGCTCTTCCGAGTTGTAGTCGGGATCGTTGACCATCGTCGCGCGCTGCAACGTGATGCGACGATCGAGGTCTCCGGCGCCGCTCATGTCCCAGGCCTGCGCCCCGGCCGCTGCGATGCCAGCTTTGCCGCCCGCTTTTCCAGTTCGGGGCCGAGCTTCTGGCCGAAGCGCTTCACCACGGCTTCGCGCGTCGTGAAATAGGCAGGAGCAAGGAACGGGTGCGGAGGCGCGCCAGGGTGCGTCACGCCGCGCTCGGGCTGGAAATGCGGCGCGGTGCCGAACTCGACCAGATGGGCGTACTTGACCGGACGTCTCGGCCCGAACTCGGTCGCTCTCTGAAAGCCGGCGTTCGGGCCGACCTGAAAGGTGGGATTGACCTTCGAGGTGCGCGGCTTCTGCCGGATGATGAGCGAGGCGGCCAACGTCCCGGTTCCTTCCTTGAGCGGAAGCGCCCGGGCATTGGCCTTCGCCTGCTTCAGCGTCGGCTGCAGGGCGAAACGCGAGGCGGTGCCAAGCGGCACCGCCACCTGGTTGGCCAGTTCGCGCAGCGCGCGCGCCACTTCCCTGTCGCCGCGAACCGGCATCAGGCAGACCGGCCGACCACGACGATGGAATAGGTGACGCCAGTGCCCGACGACGAGTTGGTGATCTTGAGATCGTCGGTGGACCCGGCGCCGACCGTGAACAGGCCGGCGGCGTTCGGCGCCACCGCCATGAACATGCCGCCCGGCTTGACCGCGAAGCTGCCATTGGTGCCGCCGAACAGCGGCACCGGCG
>NZ_RZOL01000006.1:0-49389 GCF_004022985.1 Mesorhizobium sp. M7A.F.Ca.ET.027.02.1.1
TGTCGGCGTCGTTGATCGAGAGATAGCTGACCTGCCACGGCCGCCCCCGGTTTTCGCCGCTCGCGGCCGTGGCAGGTCAGCTATCTCTCGATCAACGACGCCGACAAGGTGTTCAAGTTCCTCGCCACCACCGGCCGCATCGAGCTGCCGCGTGCCTCCTGGGTCGAGGCCTCGGGCTATCTCGAGCACCGCGCCGAGATGGTGGTGCGCGCGCTGATCCGCGACGCCGAGCCGAACCGCAACTTGACCAATGTCGACAAGGTCTGGCTGCAGACCTGGATCCAGAGCCATGCCGACCTGATCACCAGGGACGGCAATTTCCCTTTCCTCAACGCCGCCAAGCGCGAGATCGCCCAGCTCGGCCACCTGAAGATCGAGGATGTCTTCCCGCAGCAGCGTTTCCTGGTGATCCGCGCCAAGCCAGACCACCCCGACGCCTGGCTGACCAACCGGCTGATCTCGGATTTCGTACCGTCGGACTTCGTCTCGCGCTACATCTTCAACAAGGACGGCTTCTACAAGGACTATGACGGCTTCAGCGATGCCTGGCGATCGCATGTTGTGGACGTTCTCAAAACCACATATTTGAAGGACAAGGTGGCGTTTCGCACACGCCTCTACGGCCTGACTGACTAGAACGAAATGAACCGTTATTTCGTTCTAGCTTCTTGTTTTGGCGCATGATGTTATCCAAAAAGTCTGCAACTTTTTGGCATCATGCTTTGAGGGGGTGACACAGCCATGCTCGATCCGATCGTGAATTTCTTCACCCGTATTTTCCAGTGGATCGGCCGCGGCATCGGCCTCCTGATCGGCGTCATCCTGTGGCCCTTCCTGTGGGCCGGACGCTGGTATACGCAGCGCGGCTGGATCCTCAAGGCGGCGGTCGGCCTCGCTCTGCTGGTGCTGATCGGCCTCTATGCCAATTTCTTCTACGCCACCCAGTGGTGGAACAATTTCAACCCGAACTATCCCGACACATACACCTTCGAGAAGCGCAATGTCTCGGCCGGCGAACAGGTCGCCGCCGGCGCCGGCACGGACACCGCCAAGACCTGCGGCAACTCTGGTATAGCCCAGATCGCCGCTGACCTGACCGACTTCAACGTCAACCAGAATGCCTGGATCTCGTCGATGATCCTCTACAAGCTGGGCCTGTTCGGCATCGACTGGGACCACACGCCGTGGATGGACAACAAGGCCTCCTTCCAGCGCGGCATCAACCAGGCGGTGCGGCGCACGGCGACCGAACTTGCCGACAATCTCGGCCGCGTCCGCACCACCTCGCAGATCGACAGCGATCTGCAGAATGCCCGCGGCAACCTTCAGTTCGACGAAGAGACCTGGTATTTCGGCCTGAGCCCGTTCGGCCCCAAGACGCCGACGCCAAGCTACTATCGCGACGCCGTGCGCATGCTGCGTTCCTTCAACGCCCGCCTTGCCACCTGCCAGGCGACATTCGACGCCCGCGCCGACAATCTGAAACAGTATATCGACCGCATCTCGTCCGACATCGGCTCGACCTCGGCGATCCTCAAGGAACGCGCCGAGAACCACAACAATGGCTGGTTCGACTTCCGCGCCGACGACCGCTACTGGTTCGCCTATGGCCAGCTCTACGGCTATTACGGCCTGATGAAGGGAGCCCAGGCCGACTTCGAGGACGTCATCAAGGAAAAGCATCTGCAGAACCTGTGGGACACGATGGACTCGCAGTTCGTTTCGGCGCTGCGCATCCAGCCCTTCATCATCGCCAATGGCCGCGAGGATGGCTGGCTGTTGCCGACGCATCTGACGACGATGGGCTTCTATGTGCTCAGGGTGCGCTCCAACATGGTCGAAATCAGCAACGTTCTGACGCAGTAGCGCTGTTCCATTAGGGACCAGGCGATGGCGAATTTGCGCCGTCGCCTCTGTCGCATTCCGTGCATTGTGCGGCTGTTTTGAGACGGCGGAACGGCGCGTCCTCTGGCTTCTATACGGCGCGGCAACGGAGCCGGGAAGAACCGACGACAGTTCGGCCGGTCCGCAGAGGAACTTTCTCCAGAGGAAACATAGTTGCATACAAGTTGACGCCGTGGCAGCGACAGGGTTAGAACATGCCCGCGCCCGGTTCCAACCTGCTTGCCAGTAAGATCAAACCCGTCCCCTCCACCGTCCAATCCAGAGGAAAGCCGTCATGGCCGAAGTGAAGTCCGACATCGAGATCGCGCGCGGCGCCAGGAAAAAGCAGATCCAGGAGATCGGCCAGAAGATCGGCATTCCGACCGAACACCTGCTGCCCTACGGCCACGACAAGGCCAAGATATCAGCGGAATTCATCAAGTCGGTGAAGGGCAACAAGGACGGCAAGCTGATCCTCGTAACCGCCATCAACCCGACGCCGGCCGGCGAAGGCAAGACCACGACTACGGTTGGCCTTGGCGACGGCCTGAACCGCATCGGCAAGAAGGCGATCGTCTGCATCCGCGAGGCCTCGCTAGGCCCGAATTTCGGCGTCAAGGGCGGCGCTGCCGGCGGCGGCTACGCGCAGGTCGTGCCGATGGAGGACATGAACCTTCACTTCACCGGCGACTTCCATGCCATCACCACGGCGCACAATCTGCTTTCCGCACTGATCGACAACCACATCTACTGGGGCAATGAGCTCGGCATCGACACCCGCCGCGTCGTCTGGCGCCGCGTCATGGACATGAACGACCGGGCGCTGCGCGAGATCATCTGCTCGCTCGGCGGCGTCGCCAACGGTTTCCCGCGCGAGGGCGGCTTCGACATCACCGTTGCTTCGGAAGTGATGGCTATCCTGTGCCTGTCGACCGATCTGAAGGACCTGGAAAAGCGCCTCGGCGACATCATCGTCGCCTATCGCCGCGACAAGTCGGCCGTCTATGCCCGCGACCTCAAGGCCGACGGCGCCATGGCCGTGTTGCTCAAGGACGCCATGCAGCCTAACCTGGTGCAGACGCTGGAGAACAACCCGGCCTTCGTGCATGGCGGCCCGTTCGCCAACATCGCGCATGGCTGCAACTCGGTCGTCGCCACCACGACGGCGCTCAAGCTCGCCGACTACGTCGTCACCGAAGCCGGCTTCGGCGCCGACCTGGGTGCTGAAAAGTTCTTCGACATCAAGTGCCGCAAGGCAGGCCTCAAGCCGGCGGCGGCCGTCATTGTCGCCACCGTGCGCGCCATGAAGATGAATGGCGGCGTCAAGAAGGAAGACCTCGGCAAGGAGAACGTCGAGGCGGTGAAGAAGGGCTGCGCCAACCTCGGCCGCCACATCGAGAATATCCGCCAGTTCGGCGTGCCGGCGGTGGTTGCGATCAACCACTTCTACTCCGACACCGACGCCGAAATCCAGGCGATGAAGGACTATGTCGCCTCGATGGGCGAAGAGGCGATCCTGTGCAAGCACTGGGCGCACGGCTCGGCCGGCATCGAGGATCTCGCCAACAAGGTGGTGGCACTGGCCGAATCCGGTGCTTCGCAGTTCGCGCCGCTCTATCCCGATGCGATGCCGCTGTTCGAGAAGATCAACACCATCGTCCAGCGTATCTATCGCGGCTCGGAAGCGATCGCCGACAAGTCGGTGCGCGACCAGCTCAAGGCCTGGGAAGACGCCGGATACGGCCACCTGCCGGTGTGCATGGCCAAGACGCAGTACTCGTTCTCGACCGACCCGAACCTGCGCGGCGCGCCGACCGGCCACACGGTGCCGGTGCGCGAGGTCAGGCTTTCGGCAGGTGCGGGCTTCGTCGTCATCATCTGCGGCGAGGTCATGACCATGCCCGGCCTACCGAGGGCGCCGTCCTCGGAAAAGATCTTCCTCAACGAGATGGGCCAGATCGAAGGCCTGTTCTAGAATCCTTCTATTCGAACAGAAAGGGCGCCGCAGCGACGCGGCGCCCTTTCTGTTTTCAGATAGTCCCTACGCGGCGCTGCGTGACAGCGCCCGCTGGTTGGAGCCGAAGATGGTGTCGCGTTCCGGCAGCGCGCCGGTCTTCAGGCACTCGACCCATTCGGCGGTCTTGAGCACGGCGGCAAAGCGCGACTGCAGGATGATCGTGACCACGCGGTGGATCTCCTCGGCCGAGGCGTAGCCGGCGCTGTTGGCGTAAGGCACCGATCCGGTCGCATCCGACAGGAACTCGACGGCAAAGCTCATATGCACGGCGTGGATGATGGTCGACAGGTCGCAATTGTGCGTCATGTAGCCGACCACCGTGATCGTATCTATGGCGTTGGCGCGCAGCCAGTCCTCGAGGTCGGTGCCGGTGAAGGCGGAGGGCAGGTTCTTTTCGACATAATGGTCGCGCCCACGCCTGGCTATTTCGGGATGCAGTTCGCCGCCATGGCTTCCCCTGGCGAAGATCGGCGATGTCTCGGGCGCCATCTGCTTGACGACCACCACCTTGATGCCGGCAGCAGTCGCTGCATCCATCGCCCGCGCCACATTGACGACGCTGTCGCGGAACGGCGGATGCTGGATGGCAAGACTGCCGCCGTCATAATCGTTCTGCACATCGACGACGATCAGCGCCCGGCGCGGCGTGGCGTTGGCTGGGTCAGACATGGTGTTTTCCTTTCCGGCTTGAATGCGATGGGTGGAAAATAGGTGGGTTGCCAGACAGCCGAAAGTGGCCCGATTGACATCATTCGAAAGAATTGGGACAATCCGCATTCAACTGCCGGAAGCACCCATGACCGACCCGATCATTGCCGTACTCGCCTTCGACGTCATCAGCCCGTTCCACCTTTCCGTACCGTGCCTGGTCTTCGCAGAGGACAGGACGGCGCTTGGCCTGCCGCGCTTCGACTTCCGCATCTGCGCGGTCAAGCCCGGCCCGATCCACACCGAGGCCGGACTGACAATTGCCGCGCCGCATGGGCTCGAAGGGCTCGACGGCGCCGATATCGTCATCATTCCAAGCTGGCATCATCTCGGCGAGCCGGCATCGCCGTCGCTGATGGAGGCGTTGCGCCGGGCGCACCAACGCGGCGCCTTGATCGTCGGCCTGTGCCTCGGAACCTTCGCCATTGCCGCGGCCGGGCTGCTTGCGGGCCGTCGTGCCGCGACGCACTGGGCCTATTCCGAACAGTTGCAGAAACTCCATCCCGACATCGCTGTCGATGCCGCGGTGCTCTATGTCGACAATGGTGACGTCGTCACCTCGGCCGGCGTCGCCGCCGGCCTCGACTGCTGTCTCCACATCGTGCGCGCCCGCTATGGCGCGGAAGCAGCACTCCGGCTCGCCCGCCAGATCGTGCTTTCTCCGCATCGGCAAGGCGGGCAGGCGCAATTCATCGAGCATTCCGTGGCAAGAGGCGCCGATGCCGACCGCTTCACCCTGGCCCTGGACTCGGTTCGCGCTACACTTGGCGAGACGCATAGCCTCGACAGCGTCGCCGAGGCCGCCGGCCTGACCCGCCGCACCTTTACCCGGCGCTTTCAGAAATCGATTGGCGCCAGCTTTGGCGATTGGCTGACCAGCCAGCGGGTCGAACTGGCGCAGCGTCTGCTGGAAGCGACGGAGAAATCCATGGACATGGTGGCCTTCGAAGCCGGCTTCGGCAGCGCCACCTCGCTGCGCCAGCATTTTTCGGCAAGGCTCAGGACATCGCCGGCGCAATACCGGCGCGAGTTCTCCAGGCGGGCTGGTCGGGACGAACGCGTGGTGCTGTCGTCCTGATCTATTCAGTCCCGCTTGACCTGATGTGCCGGATTGCCGACCACCGTGGTGTTCGCAGCCACGTCGCGCGTCACCACCGCGCCGGCGCCGACGATGGCGCCTTCACCGATGCTGACGCCGCCAAGGATGACGGCTGAGCCGCCGATCCACGCATTGGCGCCGATCTCGACCGGCTTGGCGATCTCCAGTCCAGCTTGCCGCCCAGCGACCTCCTTGTGATGCTCGGCGCAATAAATCTGCACATTGGGACCGAGCAGCGTTCCCTTGCCGATGCGCACACTCGCCGTGTCGAGGATGGTGCAGCCGGCATTGAGGAAGACGCCGTCGCCGAGAAAGATGTTGAAACCATAGGCGCAGTGAAACGGCGCCTCGATGCGGGCACCCTCGCCGGCGTTGCCGAGTAAAGCTTTCAAGCCCGACCCGAGATTGCCGCGCTGCCGCGGCGGCAGGCAATTGTGCTCGAACACCGCGTCACGCGCTACCACACGCAAGGACTCCAGCTCATCATCGAGGCAGGTGTACCATTCGCCGGCCGCCATCTTCACGCGCTCGCTTTCGGCCATGACGCGGTCTCCAGTTCACGTCCTTCAAAAGCACAAGTGCGGCCAACAGAAAAGCGCCGATGCAAGTACTGGTCAAATATTGGACCTATGGTAGCCTGCGTCTCAAGGCCGTCCTGGCCCGGTGATCGAGGGGGATCGACCATGCTCTACATTCTCGCACTTCTGATCGGCGTCATTGCCGGTCTTCGCGCCATGACGGCGCCGGCTGCCGTTGCCTGGGGCGCTTATCTCGGCTGGCTGCCGGTTGCCGGCACCTGGGCGAGCTTCATGAGTCACTGGGCGGCTGTCGGCATCTTCACCATCCTGGCCATCGTCGAACTGGTCACCGACCAGTTGCCGTCGACGCCGAGCCGTAAAGTGCCGCAGCAATTCGGCGCCCGCATCGTCATGGGCGCCTTCACCGGCGCGGTGATCGGCGCGACAGGCGGCGCCACCATCGGCGGCTTGATTGCCGGCGCCATCGGCGCTGTCATCGGCACGCTGGGCGGCGCTGAAGCTCGCGGCCGGCTCGCAGCCGCCTTCGGCAAGGATCCGCCCGCCGCCTTCATCGAGGACGCGGTGGCGATCATCGGCGGCCTGCTGATCGTAGCGGCGGTGGCATGACGACGAAAACTTTCGACGCCATCATCATCGGTGCCGGACAGGCTGGCCCTCCGCTGGCCGGCCGGCTGACGGCCGCCGGCATGAGCGTGGCGCTGATCGAGCGCAAGCTGGTCGGCGGCACTTGCGTCAACACCGGCTGCATGCCGACCAAGACCATGGTCGCCAGCGCCTATGCCGCGCATCTGGCGCGCCGCGCCGCCGACTACGGCGTGACGCTCAGTGGCCCCGTCGGCGTCGACTATGCCAGGATCAAGGCGCGCAAGGACAAGGTGACGATCGACGCCCGCACCAATCTCGAGACCTGGATTGCCGGCATGGACAAATGCACCCTCTATCGCGGCCATGCGCGTTTCGAATCCGCCAACACGGTGCGCGTCGGCGACGATCTGCTGACCGCCGAAAAGATCTTCCTCAACACCGGCGGCCGAGCCTCGGTCCCAGACCTGCCCGGCATCCACGACATCGACTATCTGACCAATTCCTCGATGATGGATCTCGACGTGCTGCCGCGCCATCTCATCGTCGTCGGCGGCAGCTACATCTCGCTCGAATTCGCACAGATGTTCCGCCGCTTCGGTAGCGAAGTCACCGTCATCGAGAAGAGCCCACGCCTGACCGGCCGCGAGGACGAGGATGTCTCCGCCGCCATCCTGTCGATCCTCGAAAACGAGGGCATCACGGTCCATGTCGGCGCCGACGACATCGCTTTCGCCAGACAGGGCCAGGACATTGCCGTGACCTTCTCCGCCGGCAAACCGCCGGCGGTCGGCTCGCACGTGCTGCTGGCTCTGGGGCGGACGCCCAACACCGATGACCTCGGCCTGGAGAGGGCTGGCGTGGAGGTCGACAAGCGCGGCTTCGTCTCTGTAGACGACCAGTTGCGCAGCAGCGTGCCCGGCATCTGGGCGATGGGCGACTGCAACGGCAGGGGCGCCTTCACCCACACCTCCTACAACGACTACGAGATCGTCGCCGCCAACCTGCTGGACAACGATCCGCGCAAGGTCAGTGATCGCATCGAAGCCTATGCGCTCTACATCGACCCACCGCTCGGCCGCTGCGGCATGACCGAGGCCGCGGTGAAGAAATCCGGCCGTCGCGCGCTGGTCGGCCAGCGGCCGATGACCCGCGTCGGCCGCGCTATCGAAAAGGGCGAGACGCAGGGCTTCATGAGGATTCTGGTCGACGCCGACACCAGGCAGATCCTCGGCTGCTCGGTGCTCGGCCCCGGCGGCGACGAGGTTATCCATTGCGTACTCGACCTGATGTACGCCAAGGCGCCCGTCGACACGCTGGCGCGTGCCGTGCACATCCACCCGAATGTCTCGGAGCTGTTGCCAACCATTGCCCAGGAATTGAAGCCGCTGGCCTGACAGCCTGTTGGCGACC
The DNA here is from genome assembly GCF_004022985.1 of Mesorhizobium sp. M7A.F.Ca.ET.027.02.1.1. NCBI lineage: Bacteria > Pseudomonadati > Pseudomonadota > Alphaproteobacteria > Hyphomicrobiales > Phyllobacteriaceae > Mesorhizobium > Mesorhizobium sp. M7A.F.Ca.ET.027.02.1.1. The sequence continues at coordinate 8,243 of NZ_RZOL01000006.1, forward strand.
CCATTTCAAAGCTCTTCCTTTTCTGCATCGCTGCAATGCAGCAATGCAGCTTGCGCACGGTGGCGTCCTTCGCGCAGTTTCAATTTGAACCGATTCAGTCTGGACGCCCCATGCCCTTGCCGATCCTTGCGCTTGCCATTGCGTCCTTCTGCATCGGCACCACCGAATTCGTCATCATGGGCCTGCTGCCCGAGGTCGCAGCCGACCTCGGCGTGTCGATCCCTTCGGCGGGCCTGCTGGTCACCGGCTATGCGCTGGGTGTCGTCTTCGGCGCCCCGATCGTCGCAATGGCCACCGCGCATTTGCCGCGCAAGCCGGTGCTGGTCGGGCTGGCCGTCCTGTTCGTCATCGGCAATCTGTTTTGCGCCATCTCGCCCAACTACTGGACGCTGATGGCCGCGCGCGTTTTCACCGCTTTCGGCCATGGCGCCTTCTTCGGCATTGGCTCGGTCGTTGCCGCCAGCCTGGTACCGCGCAACAAACGGGCCAGCGCCATCGCGCTGATGTTCGCCGGGCTGACGCTGTCCAACATCCTGGGTGTTCCCGCCGGAACCGCACTTGGCGAAGCGTTCGGCTGGCGCTCCACCTTCGTTGCCGTGGTCGGTATCGGCCTGATCTCGGTGGCAGCGATCGCCTGGCTGGTGCCGTCCGATGTCGCCCAGCCAAGCGGTGGCGGCCTGCGCGGCGAACTGCGCGTGCTGGGCAAGCTGCAGGTCTGGCTGGCGATGCTGATCGCGGCGCTGACTTCCGCAAGCCTGTTCACCGTCTTCACCTACATCAAACCCTACCTCACCGAGGTGTCGGGCTTGTCGACCTCCGCAGTCACGTGGGTTCTGCTGCTGTTCGGCGCGGGCATGACCATTGGCAACATTATCGGCGGCAGACTGGCCGACTGGAAACTGATGCCGACAGTGATCGGCACGCTGCTGCTGATGGCCCTGCTCTTCGTTGGCTTCAGGCAGTTCGGCGCAATCGCAAGCGTTGCCGTCGGCATCGTCTTCCTGTGGGGTCTGCTGATCTTCGTCGTCGTCCCGCCGCTGCAGATCCGGGTCGTCGAGGCCGCTTCCGAGGGGCCGAACCTCGCCGCCACGCTGAACCAGGGCGCCTTCAATGTCGGCAATGCCAGCGGCGCCTGGATCGGCGGCGTGGCCCTGTCCGCCGGTGTTTCCTATGCCAATTTGCCGCTGGTCGGCGCAGCACTAGCTTTGTTGGCGGTCACCGTCGCCGTGCTGTCGCAGGCGCTGGACCGGCGCGCGCCGGTCATCCCGCTTCCGGCTGAATAGCCTCTTGCGCCCATAGCGCGGCGGGCTGGACCAATCGACATCGGCGCCTTCAAATCGCATGTCTCTCGCTCTTGATGGAGGAAGTCATGCAGAAATCGATCGAGCGCATCGCCGCCGAAAGCGAAGGGGTTTCCTACGAATTCCCGCTGTTCCGCTTCACTGGTTCCGACAAGGCTGCTCCTTCGGCATACCTACAGGCGGCACTCCATGCCGGCGAGTTGCCGGGCGTCGTCGCCATCGACGCGCTGATGCCGATGCTTGCCAAAGCGGAGGCCGAAGGCCGCATCAAGGGCAATCTCACCGTCGTGCCCTGGGCCAATCCGATCGGCCGGGCGCAATATCATTTCGGCGAGCATCAGGGCCGCTTCCATCTGGGCACGCGCACCAATTTCAACCGCGGCTTTCCGCTGCTCGCCGCGCCCGACACAGCGCTCTTGCCCGACACCACCCTTGGCAGCGTCGACCAGCGGCTGAAGACGCGGCTGGTGCAGCTCTCGCTCGGCCATGACATCGTGCTCGACCTGCACTGCGATGACGAGGGCCTCGCCTACCTCTACGTCCACACCAGCCTGTGGCCTGCCATGGCCGATTGCGCCGCCGCCATGGGCGTCGACGCGGTCGTGCTGTGGAGCGAGGACACCGACGGCACCTTCGAGGGCGCCTCGATCATGCCCTACCAGAACGTCCCCGCCGATGTGGCCAAGCTCGACCGCCGCGTCGCCACCACCGTCGAATATCGCGGCATCCTCGATGTCGACGGTGCCCTGGCCGCCGCCGACGCCGACGGCCTCTACCGGCTGTTGGTGGCGCGCGGCGTGATCGCCGATAGCACCCTGCCCGCGCCGGGTCCTTTCACCGGCTTCGTGGCGCCATTGGAAAACATCGACATGATGCCGGCGCCACGGGCCGGTGCCGTGCTCTACGACGTGAAACCCGGCGACCGCGTCGCCAGGGGCGCGCGCCTCGCCACCATCGTCCATGCACCGGGTGAAGCCGACGGCCGCACCGAGGTGTTCGCGCCGCAGGACGGCATCATCCTGACCCGCCGCTCGCGCCGCATCATCCGCGCCGGCGAGGATCTTCTGAAGCTGGTCGGCGACAGGAAGAGCACCGACGCCCGGTCGGGAACGCTGGAGGACTGACTTAACCCGAAATAGCTAGTCGCGCCTTCGCCTCCAGCCATTCCGCCATCTGCCGGTAAGGCACCGGGCCGTGGCTGATGCGGGCGACGCCGAGTTCGGCCAGCCGCTGGCGCGGCGGCACGTGCCCCAGCGCAATGATGTTGACCGGCAACGCGATTGCCTTGCAAAGCGTCTCGATCAGGTCCTCATCGCCAAGACCCGGCGCAAAGAAGCCGTGTGCGCCGGCTTTTTCGAAGGCCTGCGCGCGCTCGATGGCCTGGTCGAGCAGGACGTCGTCATGCGCATCCGGTTTCGCCTTGAGGAAGATGTCGGTTCGGGCGTTGATGAACGCCGGTATGCCGGAGGCCTTGACGGCCGCTGCCGCAGCTTCGATGCGTTTTACCTGAACAGAAATGTCGTGCAGGCCGGTGCCGCCGACAACCTGGTCTTCGAAATTGAAACCGATAGCGCCGGCCCGTAGCGCCAACGTCACCGTGCGAGCCACAATCTCCGGATCGACGCCGTAGCCGCCCTCGAGGTCCATGGTCACCGGCAGGTCGACGGCAGTGACGATGCGCTTGATGTTGTCGAGCGCCAGCTCCAGCGGGATTTTCTCGCCATCGGCATAGCCGAACGCGGCAGCCACCGGCCAGCTTCCGGTGGCGATCGCCTTGGCGCCCGCTTTCTCGACGATCTTGGCCGAACCCGGATCCCAGACGTTGTAGAGAACGATCGGGTTTCCCTTGACGTGGAGGGAATGGAACGTCCGCGCACGCTCGATCTGCTCGGTCATGGTGTTTTCCCGTCTCCTGCTGTTAGAGGAACAGTCTAAGCGGCACTGTCCGCCCTGGCGATGTGCCATGAGACGCTGAAGCGGCGGCCACCGGACAGGCTTTTCAAATCAGTTGCGCATCCGGTTTTTCGCGGCTATGGATTTTCGCCATGAACATGCGTTCGATCAAGACCATTTGGTGGTGGGCCTGCTGACAGCGGCCTGTTCGAACACGTGCGCGTGAAAAGAGAGGGTGGCCGCAGCGGAAAGTCCGGGCGGCCATTTGTTTTTTCCAAGCCATTCCCGGGTCCGTTGCCCCAAGACGCTGATGGAGACGGCAATGACGATAAAGCTTCTGGAAAACGGCGCGGAAAGTTTCGTGACCGCGGGTGGCATCACCATCACGCGCGCGCGCCACGACCGGCCCTATGCAGGTGCGATTGACGCCTATGTCGACGGCCTGAATTCGCGCCGCGGTGCGGTGTTTTCCTCCAATTATGAGTATCCCGGCCGCTACACGCGCTGGGACACCGCCATCATCGATCCGCCGCTGGTCGTCTCGGCGCGCGGCCGTGCCATGCGCATCGAGGCGCTGAACCGCCGTGGCGAGGCGCTGCTGCCGGTCATCGGCAAGGCGCTCGCCAGCCAGGCGGATGTCACCATCGCCGAGACGTCGAAGACACTCATCCGCCTCGATGTCGCCAGGCCCGGCCGTGTCTTCACCGAGGAGGAGCGCAGCCGCGTCCCTTCAGTCTTCACGGTGCTGCGCGCCATCACCGCTCTGTTCAAGACCGAGGAAGACGCCAATCTCGGTCTTTACGGCGCCTTCGGCTACGACCTCGCCTTCCAGTTCGACCCGGTCGACTACAAGCTCGAGCGCAAGCCAAGCCAGCGCGACCTGGTGCTTTTCCTGCCCGACGAGATCCTGGTCGTCGACCATTATTCGGCCAAGGCCTGGACTGACCGCTACGACTATGCCGGTGAAGGTTTTTCGACCGAAGGGCTGCCGCGCGACGAAATCGCCGAGCCGTTCAAGAGCCCCGACCGCATCCCGCCGCGCGGCGACCATGAACCGGGCGAATACGCCAATCTGGTCCGCAAGGCGATGGATTCGTTCAAGCGCGGCGACCTGTTCGAGGTCGTGCCCGGCCAAATGTTCTACGAGCGCTGCGAAACGCAGCCATCCGAGATTTCGCGCAAGCTGAAGGCAATCAACCCCTCGCCCTATTCCTTCTTCATCAATCTGGGCGAAGGCGAATACCTGATCGGCGCCTCGCCCGAAATGTTCGTTCGCGTCAACGGCCGCCGCGTCGAGACCTGCCCGATCTCGGGCACCATCAAGCGCGGCGACGATGCCATTTCGGACTCCGAGCAGATCCTGAAACTGCTCAACTCCAAGAAGGACGAATCCGAGCTGACCATGTGCTCGGACGTCGACCGCAACGACAAGTCGCGGGTCTGCGAGCCGGGTTCGGTGCGCGTCATCGGCCGTCGGCAGATCGAAATGTATTCGCGCCTGATCCACACGGTCGACCACATCGAAGGCCGGCTGCGCGAAGGCATGGATGCCTTCGATGCCTTCCTGTCGCATGCCTGGGCGGTCACCGTCACCGGCGCGCCGAAACTGTGGGCCATGCGCTTCATCGAACAGAACGAGAAGAGCCCGCGCGCCTGGTATGGCGGTGCGATCGGCATGGTCAATTTCAACGGTGACATGAACACCGGCCTGACGCTCCGCACCATCCGTATCAAGGACGGCATTGCCGAAGTGCGGGCCGGCGCCACATTGCTGTTCGACAGCATTCCCGAGGAAGAAGAAGCCGAAACCGAACTGAAGGCATCCGCCATGCTCTCCGCCATCCGCGACGCCAAGACAGGCAATTCCGCCAGCACCGAGCGCACGACCGCGCGCGTCGGCGACGGCGTCAACATCCTGCTGGTCGACCACGAGGATAGTTTCGTCCACACGCTGGCCAATTATTTCCGCCAGACCGGCGCCAACGTCTCGACCGTTCGCTCGCCGGTGCCTGAGGAAGTCTTCGACCGGCTGAAACCCGATCTCGTCGTGCTGTCGCCCGGCCCCGGCACGCCGAAGGACTTCGATTGCGCCGCAACCATCAAGAAGGCGCGCGCCCGCGAACTGCCGATCTTCGGCGTCTGCCTTGGCCTGCAGGCATTGGCGGAGGCCTATGGCGGCGAACTGCGGCAGCTGCACATACCGATGCACGGCAAGCCGTCGCGCATCCGGGTCTCCAAGCCCGGCATCATCTTCTCGGGCCTGCCCAAGGAAGTGACCGTCGGCCGCTACCACTCGATCTTTGCCGATCCGGTGCGCCTGCCCGACGATTTCATCGTCACAGCCGAGACCGAGGACGGCATAATCATGGCCTTCGAACACCGCAAGGAGCCTATCGCCGCGGTACAGTTCCACCCGGAATCGATCATGACGCTCGGCCACAATGCCGGCATGCGCATCATCGAGAACATCGTCGCCCACTTGCCCCGCAAGGCCAAGGAAAAGGCCGCCTGACGATCATGGCTGAAGCCGAGAACACGATGGCGATCGCGGCCAAGGCGGCCGCGAAGCGCAAAATCGCCAATCTCGCCTTCTGGTCGATTATCGTCGCTTTTGTCGTGCTCGCGCTGAAGGCTGCCGCCTGGTACGTCACCGGCTCGGTGGCGCTCTACTCGGACGCCTTGGAATCGATCGTCAACGTCATTGCCTCGGTTGCAGCCTTCTGGGCGATCCAGGTCAGCCACAAGCCGGCCGACCAGGACCACCCTTTCGGCCATCACAAGGCCGAGTATTTCTCGGCGGTGCTGGAAGGCGTGCTGATCGTGCTCGCCGCCCTTTTGATCCTCAACGAGGTCTGGCGCCACTGGCAGACCCCGGCACCGCTCGAACAGCCCTGGGAAGGTCTTGCCGTCAACGGCGTCGCTACGGTCATCAACGCCTTCTGGGCCTGGATGTTGATCCGCGCCGGCAGGGCGGAGAAATCACCGGCACTGGTCGCCGACGGCAACCACATCATGACCGACGTGGTCACCTCGATCGGCGTCTTCGGCGGCCTGGTCGGAGCGATCCTGACCGGTTGGCAGATCCTTGACCCCGCACTTGCCGTCCTCGTGGCTTTGAACATCCTGTGGCAGGGCTGGCATGTCATCGGCTCGTCGATGAACGGCCTGATGGACCGCGCCGTCGACACCCAGGAACACATGCGCATCCGTGACGTCATCTCGGCCAATTGCAAGGGCGCGCTCGAGGTGCACGACCTCAAGACGCGCATCGCCGGCCGCGCCACCTTCATCGAGTTTCATCTGGTCGTCGACGCAGACATGTCGGTCGGCGCCAGCCATGTCATCTGCGACCGCATCGAGGACGCGCTGAAAGCCGAAATCCCCTCGGTGCGCGTCACCATCCATGTCGAGCCCGACGACGAGGCCAAGCTGCCGAAGGGCACGACGGCCGTGCCGTTCGCCTGAGGCGGTTCACCAGGTCTCGATTGAGAGATCTTTTATCCGCTCGAATTCCCGGACATTACGGGTCATCAGCGTAAGGTTCCGAGCGCGCGCTTGCCCACCGATCAACGCATCGTAGGGACCGATCGGAGTTCCCAACGTCGCAAGCGTTGCCCGAATCTCCCCAGCATGTCTTGCGTCTTCTCGGTCGAATTCGAGCACCGGGAACTGCAGAGCTTCGATGCGCGCCAAATTTTCAGCTCTTCGCTGGCTCTTTTCAGCACCATAGTACAGTTCGTGCGCGACGATCGCAGAGAGGGCAAAGTCATGCGGCCTGTGCCGTTTCAGCAACGCCAACAGACCCGCGTCGCCCTTGATGACCGCGATGACGGCATTGGTGTCGAGCAGGTAGATCACTTGAAAACGTCATCCAAGGCAGGTCGATCCTGCCCGTCTTGACGTTCGAGCGCCGCCTCGGCGAAATCGTTATCAAGCGGTCCGATCACTTGGTCTAGCCACGCCCAGTCCTGCGCAAGCGGTTCCAGAATGACGGTTTGCCCGTGACGGCGGATCGAAACCTCATCTGTTTCGAAACGGAACTCCTTGGGCAGACGCACAGCTTGTGACCGGCCCGACCAGAACACTTTCGCCTTGTCCATCATGCTATCCTCAAATGAGATATAGCAAAGATATATCCCTTCATGGCGACATAGACAAGTCCGAGCTCAGGGCGAGCAGGCCGATTGCGGCATCGGCTGCAGCCGATAGACCTTGTCGTCGGATTTCGTCTTGCCATCGGCGGCCTTCGAACACAGGTCGACGATCGCGAGTGCACTGTTGGGATTTGCCAGCATTATCGTGCCATTGAGGCCACGCTTGAGGAAAATCTCCTTCTGCGCGATGTCGCAGGAAAAATCGCTCATCTTCGAACTGGCCGCGCAGCGCCACTGGTCGGCTTCGCCCTGGCAGGAATAGGTCTGCGTCACCTCAGCCGATCCCTGCCGTGTGGTGACGGTAACGGCAATGTCGGCGCCGTCTGGCCAGTTGGCGGCGTCGCCACCCGGGGCGAAGGACGCCAGCTCTACCTTGCCGCGGAAAACCCGGATCGACCGGGTGAGTTGATCGGGGTGCGAGGCGAGATGCGCTGCATCGTAGTCGCGCCCATAGCAGAAGGCCTGGTCCGGCTTCAGCCGCTCGCGCAGCGGCGGGCCTAGCGCCGGGTCGACCGGATCGATGCGCGCGAACTCCGCCTTGCAGGTCGCCGCTGGGATCGGGTCGAGGCGAAAATTGTCGTCATCCTTGCCGAGTGCCTGCCTGCTATATTCCGCAGCGCCAAGTTCTTCTTCCGAACCGGCATCGAGATAGATGTCGGGCTGCAGATCCGAGAGGAACAGCCGGCCCTTGTCGTCGACCTTCAGCGACGCAAGCGTCCGGTCGCATTCCATGCCGCAATGAACCGGGCCTGTCTTGCCGTCCTCGGACGCATGATTGCACCAGCCGCCGGCCCATTCCGGCGACTTGGCGCCGCGCACGGTGGTGGCGATGAAGGCATTGTAGGACGTGTCGGAATTCACGGTCGGTTCCTCGTTCGGCCGGCTGACCGGATCATGGCCGTAGTAGAAGAAGATCCGCGTCACCTTCTGCTTCGGGTGCGCCTTGAGATGCCCCGCATCATAGACGCGGCCGAAACAGGCATCAGCGCCGTTCGGACTGAGTTCGGTGAGCTTCAGCGCATCGTCGGCGGAGGCCGATCCGGCAAGCAAGCCAAGCAGCGCCGCGCCAAACCCGGCGCCGGCGACTGTCTTCCATTCCCCTGCCCTGAACGCCATGTGATCTCTCCTCCGCATCGACAGGACGCAACGTCAATTTATGCTAGTATTGCGGCCGCAGCCACGCAATTCGCGGCGGGCCGCCAAGCGGAGGAGGATTCCATGCGTCGGCGCGATATGTTCCGCGCGGTTCTTGCCGGAACCGGAACGCTTCTCGGTTTGCGGGCAGCACAGGCAGCCGCCACCGAGCCCGCAAGGCAAAAAGTCGCCTACCACTTGAGCGACACCGACAAGGTCAATTTCGTGCTCGGCAACATCAAGAACCACTATGAGGGCACCGGCGGCAATGTCGACATCGTGCTGGTCGTGCATGGTCCCGCGCTCGCGGCCTTCAAGTCGAAAGGCATATCGGCCGCGATTTCCGGGCGCTTCGCCGGCCTGGTGCGGCAGGGGCTGGAACCCCAAGCCTGCGCCAACACCATGCAAGGCATGGATATTTCGCTCCCCGACCTGCTCGCCGGGTTTCATGCCGCCGACAAGGGCGGCGTCGTCAAACTCGCCGAACTGCAAGGCCAGGGTTACGCCTATCTGCATCCGTAGAGCGGTTTGTTTGGCGCAAATTCCCGAGGGAAAGCGCTACTCGCTTTGCCGGGAAACCGCTCCACACGTTTCCTTGAATTGCTCAAAGGCTTGAACACCGGGGTGGCAAGGGCCTACGAAGGACAGGCAGACCTCCCGGAGGAAGAACCGTGCCAGCCACCACACTCAGCATACCCGATCTTGCCGGCAAGGCAGTGCTGGTCACCGGTGCGTCGACCGGCATCGGAGCGGCGCTCGCGCTGGCCTATGCAGCGCAGAAATGCAAGGTGGCGCTGCACTACAATTCGAGTCAAGACGCCGCCGAGAAGCTCGGCCTGACGATTGCCGACAAGGGCGGCGAGGTGTTTCTCGTTCAGGGCGATTTTTCCGTTGCCGCCGATGTCGAGCGCGTCGTCGAAGACAGCGCGCAATATTTCGGCCGCCTCGACGGGCTGGTCAACAATGCCGGCGGCATGCTTGGCCGCATCCCTTATGCCGAGCAGACCGAGGCGCATTACGACGCTGTGATGGACCTCAATGCGCGCTCGGTGCTGACTGCTTCGCGCAAGGCGATCCCGTGGCTGAAGAAACAGGGCGGCTTCATCGTCAACACCTCCTCGATCGCCGCGCGCAACGGCGCCGGCGGCGGCGCCGGGCTTTACGGCTCGGCCAAGGCCTTCGTCTCCAATGTGACGCGCGGCATGGCCAAGGAACTGATCGGCTTCGGCATCCGCGTCAACGCGGTAGCGCCCGGAACCATTCTCACCCCGTTCCACGAGCGCTATTCGACCGACGAGCAGATGAAGGGCATGGTCGCCACCATTCCGCAGGGACGCGCCGGCACGGCGCAGGATTGCGTCGGCGCCTATCTGTTCCTCTCTTCGGACCTTCTCAGCGGCTACATCACCGGCCAGGTGATCGAGGTGAATGGCGGCCAGTTGATGCCTTGAACGGCTACCGGCATACTGGCGGTCTGCATGTTCTTGTCGAAAACCTCAAAGGGAGACAACGGAATGTACGGACTGATCGGCAAGATGCGGGCGGCGCGCGGCCAGCGTGACGCGGTCATGGACCTTCTGCGCGACAGTACAGGCGCCCTGCCGGGCTGCCTGAGCTATATCATCGCGCGCGACCCCGCCGATGCCGACGCGATCTGGGTCACCGAAGTGTGGACCGACGCCGAAAGCCACAAGGCCTCGCTGCAGCTTCCCGAAGTCCAGGCGGCGATCGCCAAGGCGCGGCCGTTCATCGCCGGCTTCGAATTCCAGGTCGAGACCCACCCCGTCGCCGGCTTCGGGCTGGCTGACGGCAAGACGGGGTGAGTTCGATGCCAACTTTGAGGAGCAACCTTTGACGCAGACAGTAAACATTCGCGATGCGAAAGCCCATCTGTCGCGCCTTGTGAGACGTGCAGCCCAAGGCGAGTCGTTTGTTATTGCCAAATCCGGCAAGCCGTTGGCCAGAATCGTGCCGATCGAACAGCCGGCGCTGCAGGCGCGACGGGTCGGTTTTATGGAGGGCCAGTTTTCTGTCCCCGACGATTTCGACCGCATGGGTCGCAATGAGATCGAGCAACGGTTCGACGCCGGCTTATGAAACCTGTTACTCGACACTTGGACGGGTGAAACAATCATTTTTCTGTGAATCGCGGTTCGCATTTTTCGCCCTGCGGGTCTAAGACCGAAACATGGATTCCGCGGCCGAGCAGCCATCCCCGGACCTGCCCACACTCGAGCGCATGGCGCGGATGCGCAAGCTCTGGCAGTGGCTTGCCCTGCTGGTTGTTTCCCTGCTGTTTGCCGGCGCGCTGGAACTCGCCACCCTGCCGGCGGCGCTGCTGATCGGACCGATGCTGGCGGCCATCGTCGCCGGCACCAATGGCGCCACGGTGCGTGTGCCGCGTCTTCTGTTCGGCGCCGCCCAGGCGATCGTCGGCTGCCTCGTCGCCAGCTCGATCTCGGCCGACATCTTTCCGGTCTTCTACCAGGAATGGCCGCTGTTTTTCGGCGTCGTGGTGGCGACCGTCACTGCCTCCAGTCTGCTCGGCTGGCTGATCAGCCGCTGGCGCATCCTGCCCGGCACCACCGCCGTCTGGGGCTCGTCGCCGGGTGCGGCCACCGCCATGGTGCTGATGGCCGGTGCCTTCGGTGCCGACCAGCGTCTCGTCGCTTTCATGCAATATCTGCGCGTCATCTTCGTCTCGATGACCGCAGCACTCGTTGCCAAGATGTGGGTCGACACCTCGGGCGTCGAAATCCCGCCCATCGTCTGGTTTCCGCCGATCGACCGCCAGGCCTTCGCCGCCACCATCGGCATCGCGCTGGTTGGCGGCCTGTCGGGAAAGATTTTCCGGCTGCCCTCGCCCTTCTTCCTCGGCACCTTTATCTTCGGCACCGTCGTCCATCTTGGCTTGGGCGTGGAGATGCAATTGCCGCAATGGCTGCTGGCCGTCAGCTACGCCATGGTCGGCTGGTCGATCGGCCTGAACTTCACAAGGGCGATCCTGCGCCATGCAACGCGCGCATTGCCGCAGATCATCGCCTCGATCGTGGCGCTGATCGCCTTTTGCGGCGGCCTTGCCTTCCTGATCAGCCATCTCCTGGGCATCGATCCGCTGACCGCCTATCTGGCGACCAGCCCCGGCGGCATGGACAGCATCGCCATCATCGCCGCCGCCGCGCAGAACGTCGACATCTCCTTCGTCATGGCCCTGCAATCGGCACGCTTCCTGATCGTGCTGCTGGTCGGCCCGAGCGTCGCTCGGCTGGTGGCCAGAAGCGTCAGGCAATAAGCAGCGACTAGTCCTCGCCGCCCTCGCCCACGCTATGCGCATCCCAACGCCAGTAGGCCGTAACCAGGTGCCGGTCGCGCGGCAGGCCCCACTGCTTGCGCACGATCTTGCGTATCTCCCGGAAATCGCCGAATTCGCAACTTGCCCAGACGTACAGGCCGTCGGCAAGCGCCATGTGATTGCGCTCACGCAAGGCGGTCGACAATAGGCCCGCGGTGCCGGCATCGAGGCCGCGCCGGTAAAGCCAGGTGATGTCGATATTGTCCCCTTGCGCCAGCGGCCATTCGGTCATCCGGGCTATCGACCTCGATCAGCGCCTCGGCACGTGTTGATGGCGGCAGATGCTCCAAAATCCTGCCGATGGCGGGCAGCGCGGTGTCGTCGCCGAGCAGAAGCAAGGGCTGCGCCACCGGGGCGTCGCCGCCGCGGGGTCCGATCATGCCGATGACGTCTCCCGCCCGTGCGTTTTGCGCGAATGTGGCGGCGGGCGTGTTCTGGCCGGGGTGCAACACGAAATCGACATCGAGCCAACCGCTTGCGGCATCCAGCGCCCGGATCGTGTAGACCCGCACGGCAAGCGCATCGTCGCCAGAAGGCCAGACGATCAAGCCGTCAGCGCCCATCGTCGGCCAAACCAGCCGGCGGCCAGGCGGCGGCAGCAGCAGCCGCATGTGCAGGCCGCCATGGCTAAATCGGCCGAGATCCTTGCCGGCGAAGCGCAGGCGCTGCATATGCGCCGATATCCGCGTCGACGACATCACCATGATCTCGCGGAAGAAGACCGGAGTACCGGCGTCGCTGCCGTCGCCTTGCCAATGGATGCCCTTGGTCGTGCCGAGATGTTCGGCGACATGGCCGGCGACCGTCATCTTCATAGGACAGGCAGGTTTCGTCTGTCGCCGCGACGCGGATCAGCACGCTTTCATCATCGAGCGTAGCGCTCAACGAGCCGTAGTAGAGGCGGAGCTCCCACTGGTCGGCAACGCCAGTGTCAATCTCGAATTCGCTGTGCTCTGCGCGCAGCCGGTCCATCACCGATCTGATCGCCGCGTCGCTGATCCGGGTTTGCGCGCTAAGTTGGTCCATCGCTCAAGTCCTTCGAAACGGTTCGGGCAAGGCGCCGCGCGGCACCCTCACCGTCAGCGGCATGCCACAGCCGCTCCGATGTTTCCACAGAAACATGACAATAATAATCATATTTATTCGATGAGTTGGCTACGAGCCGCTTGTCGCAGCAAGTCGCTCGGGAAGGAAATCAACGAAGACGCGCACCTTCGGCGACAGATGGCGATTGGAGGGCCACAGCATCCGGAACTGGCCACGGCCGTCGACATGACCATCGAGGACGGTACGCAGCCTGTCTTCGTGCAGCGCCTCGCGCACCAGGAAATCCGGCATGCAAGCTATGCCGAGGCCGGCGAGCGTGGCGCCCTTCAAGGCTTCCATGTTGTTGCAGGTCAGCATCGAGCGGATCTGCGGTTCGGCGCTTCCGGTAGTGAACGGCCACTCCAGCAGCCTGCCGCTATTCAGGAAGCGGAAGTTTATGCCGAAATGTCTGATGAGATCAGCCGGCACGCTGGGGGCGCCATGGCGGTCCAGGTAGGAGGGCGCCGCGCACAGCAGCATGCGAAAGGGCGCAACGGGTCTCGACACAAGGCGCGAATCCGGCAGTTCGCCGCTGCGGATCGCGACATCGATACCCTCGTCGATGACGTCGACGATCCGGTCGTTGAAATCGATGTCGAGCTCGATCTCGGGATAGCGTGCCATGAACTCCGACAGCACCGGCAGCAGCAGATGATAGGTGACGATCGGGGTGGATATGCGCAGCCGCCCACGCGGTGTTTCCCGTGTCTGCGACAGCATCGCCTCGGCATCGTCGATGTCGTCGAGGATGCGGCGCACCCGCTCGTTGAACAGCTTGCCCTCTTCCGTCAGGCCAATGCGCCGCGTGCTGCGCTGCAGGAGCCGCACGCCGAGTTCCTGCTCGAGCCGGGCGACACTTTTGCCCACAGCGGAAGCCGAGATGCCAAGCGCCCGCCCGGCGGCGACGAAACTGCCGAATTCGGCGGTGCGGGCGAAGGCCAGGAGCCCGTTGAGACGATCCATTGCGTCATTCCATTCGAGCGTTTCAGTCCGATATGCCAAGAGATATAACACCATTTTTCCTGAAATGCCGACGACCTATCTTGTCATCACGACCGGCTCCGCAATCGCCCGGGCCACCGGCGAGTACTGTTTCAGATAGGGAAATCCATGACTTCCAGGACCACAACCGGCTCTGCCGAGAGATGGCTCGTGCTCTTGTCCGTGTGCCTTGCCGCGATGACGATGCCCTTGACCTTCACCGGTCCGGCCGTCGCTCTGTCGCGCATCGCGGCCGATCTCGGCGGCAGTCCGATCGAGCTCAACTGGGTGACAAACGCCTTCATGCTGACCTTCGGCGCCACCCTGATGGCGTCGGGCGCTCTGGCCGACAATCATGGGCGCAAGCGCCTCTTCCTCGTCGGCCTCTCCCTCTATGTCCTGGCGTCGCTGGGCGCGATGCTGGCGCCGGACATCATCTGGTTCGACATTTTCCGCGCCGCGCAGGGTATCGGCAGTGCGGCCGCCTTCGCTGGCGGCGCCTCGGCACTTGCCCAGGAATTCGAAGGGCCGTTGCGGCTGCGCGCCTTCAGCTTCCTCGGCACCAGTTTCGGCGTCGGCCTCGCCTTCGGCCCAATCGCGTCGGGCCTGCTCATCTCTGCATTCGGCTGGCGGTCGATCTTTCTTCTGGTTGCAGCACTCGCGATTGCCGCCGCCATGCTCGGCCTGCGCACCATCAGGGAATCGCGCGACCCGGATGCGACGGGCCTAGATTGGGCGGGAGCCGGCACCTTCACGATCGCGCTGGCGTCGCTGACCTATGGCGTGCTCCAGGCCCCGCAGAGCGGCTGGGCCGATCCCCTTGTCGTCTCCCTTCTGGCCGCTTCTGCCATCTGTTTTGTCGCCTTCGTCGTTGTCGAGCGGCGAGCACAACGGCCGATGCTCGATCTCACGCTGTTTGCCTATCCCCGCTTCGTCGGCGTCCAGTTTCTGGCTGCGGCACCCGCTTACGCCTTCGTCGTCCTGCTCGTCCTGTTGCCGATCCGCTTCATCGGCATCGAGGGCATGAGCGAGATCAAGGCCGGGCAATTGATGATCTGCCTATCAGGCCCGCTGCTGATCCTGCCGATGCTCGCCGGACAGCTGGCGCGCTGGATCGCGCCGGCCACGATCTGCGGCGTCGGTCTGCTCGTCGCTGCCGCCGGGCTTATCTGGCTAAGCCTGACACCACCGGTCGATAGGGCGCTGGTGGCGCCGCTGATGCTGATCGGCGTCGGCATCGCTTTGCCCTGGGGATTGATGGACGGGCTCGCCGTCAGTGTCGTGCCGAGAGAGCGCGCAGGCATGGCGGTCGGCATCTTCAACACCACCCGCGTCGCTTGCGAGGGCGTGGCGCTGGCGATCGTCATGGCGACCCTTTCCGGCTTTACCGCCGCGCATCTCGCCGCACAGGGAACGGCATCTTCGACGCAGGCAGCAGCGGCAGCCCAACTGCTGGTGACCGGCAATCTCGGCGAAGCAGCACAACATCTGCCCCAGGCTGGAGCCATTGTTCTGGTCCAGGCCTACGAGGCGGCGTTCGACAGGCTGCTGATCGTGCTGGCGGCAATCACCGTCATGACCGCCATCGTCGTCTTCCTTGGCCTGCGTCGCGGATCGGCGTCGGAACACGAGACCGTCGCTCTGCCGGCAGGCCAGGAAGGGTAGCTGTCAGCGGACGAGCCCCGCTGTCAGTCGAGCCTGTGCATCAGGTCCTCATCCAGCCAACGGCCGAAGAAATAGACCAGTTGCTTGTGCCACCATGGCCAGTCGTGGCTGACATCGCCGCCCCAATAATCGACCCAGGCGGGAATGGATTTGTCGCGCAGGATCTGTTCCAACTTGCGCGTCTCGACCAGCATCCGCTCTTCCCAGGCGCCCTGGCCGCAGCAGAAGATCAGCCTGAGCGTCTTCAACCGGGCCAGCAGTTTAGGATCGACGATGCCGGGCAGATAGTCGAGCGGCGAGTTGTAGAAAATGTCGCCCTCGAGCGCTTTGCCGAAGAAGTCGCGCGCCGAATAGACGCCGACAGGGCAATGACGCCGCTGGCGAGTTCAGGAAAGCGGAAGACGAAGTTCGACGAGTGATAGCCGCCCATCGAACAGCCCGAGAACAGCGGCTTCAGCTTGCGCCCGCCATTGGCCTGCTCGGCTGTGGACAGGAAGTCCGGCAGCGCCTCCTCGCGCACATAGCGGAAATAGGCCTCGTGGCGGGCGATGCGGTGGGCGGCGTCGGCATGCTTGTCGAAGAAGGATTCAGAATCGACGCCGTCGACCGTGAACAGCTGGATGCGGCCGGTGTCGATGAATTCGGCCAGTGCGCCCACCCCGCCGGAATCCTCGAACTGGTAGAACCGGCCCTGCGAGGTCGGGAACACCACCACCGGCCGGCCGGCATGGCCGTAGCGCTTGTAGTCCATGTCGCGGCCGAGCTGGCTCGAGAAATTCTTGTGATAGGAAATGTCCATCGCCTCACGCCTTTTCCGCGTGGATGTACGCGACCGCTGCACGCAACGCTGCTTCGTCCTTCGAGCGCATCTGGTAGGCGTAATTTCCCATGGCGCGGCTGAAAACCTCTTCGATGGCCTGATGGTGGACGATCTTGTCGCGGTGCGCGGCTAGCACGTCCTCATGGCGGTGCAAATAGTGGAGGCGCCGCTTGCGGCTGGCATAGGCGGTGAAATATTTGCCCTCGTAAGGGCCGCCGGCGGCATCCCTGACCACCATGTCGGCCCATGCCGCGTAGACGTCGATGTCGAACGTATAGTTGATCGCATCGGTCATCCAGGCGCCGGGCGGGCGCATGTTGACCTCCAGCGCGATGACCCGGTCGTCCTTGGTCTCGAACAGCTCGATGTGGAAGAAGCGTTCGCGTACGTCGAATGCTTTCAGGATCTTGCGGCCGGCCTCCTCGACCGCCGGGCTGATCCTGGGAAAGCAGGTGTAGCTCATATGGCGGTCCTTGTTGACCACCTCCATGACGCTCTGGTCGTAGCGGTGGCTGGCCGCCAGCACCACCTCGCCGTCGCGGTTGACCAGCCCGTCGAAGGTCACCACCAGCCCCTCGATGAACTGCTCCATGACGAAGGTCACGTCCTCGGGCTTGTCCCGGAAGAACTGGTCGAGCTCTTTGGCGTTGGAGATCTTGAAGGTGTTCGATGCGCCGGAACCGCTGTCAGGCTTGACCACGACGGGGTAGCCGACGCGCCGGATGAAAGTCATGGCCCCGGCACGGTCGGAGCATTTGCGCTGCGCGATGGTGTCGACGCCGCTCTTGCGGAAGAAGGCACGCATGCGGCTCTTGCGCTTCAGGTTCTTCACGAAATCGAGCTTGGTGCCGTAAATGTTGAAGTCGGTGCGTATGTTGGCTTCCAGCTCAAGCCAATGTTCGTTGAGCGATTCAAAACGGTCGATACGGCCCCATTTGTGGACGAAATGCCCCATCGCCCGGAACACCGGATCGTAGTCCTCCATGTTGGCGACGCGGTAATATTCCGAAAGGGCGGCTTTCAGCTTGGCGTCGAGCGCGTCATAGGGCGCGTCGCCGATACCGAGCACCCTGGCCCCGGCCTTCTTCAAACGGTCGCAGAAATCCGCGCCATTGGCGGGAAAATGCGGCGAGAAGAACACGAAATTCATGGACGACCCCCTCCCGCGACAAGGCATCGAAACCCTATCGATGCCCAAGTCTGGCGCATTTGCCGCGCGTGGGGAAGAGCGCGCACGATAGGAATTTTTTCTTGACACCCTGCCCTCAGCTATGGTACATTTTTATCCATGGTGCTGATTTGCGCCAGTGACCCGCCGCGCAGGCGGGTTTTTGTTTGACGCTTCGTCAGCCAACGTGCCGGCAAAGGGCTCCCAAGGAACCCGTTAACCCGAATTCGTTGTCCTACACGGCCTGCGGCCCCACTTGCCTCCCACAAGCCGCTCCTGTAAGAGAACCGCCATGAACCCGCGCGCCACCAACGCTTCCCGTCCGACCGGTTTTTCCGGCGAGACCGTGCGCGCGCTGGCTTCGACCCTGCTTCTTCTCGGCCTTATCGGCGATCGCCGGGTTCGCTGAAGGAGCGCCCGGCGGTCGAACCGCCGCGCAAGCGCATGCTCCTTGGCAATCACATCAAGCGAACGAAATTCTGATAAAGGCGCCGCTCGCCATCAATCCACCGAAGGTGGATCATGAGCCGCCGGGAGAAACGACGATGAACGCACGAGAAGAAATCCGCTCCGATGCCGCGGTAGCCGACACGGATTCGGCCAAAGGGATGCCCGACGCGGCTCGCAAATATCAGCCCTATCCGACCGTCGGCCTCACCGACCGGACCTGGCCTTCGAAGGTGATCGACAAGGCGCCGATCTGGTGCTCGGTCGACCTGCGCGACGGCAACCAGGCGCTGATCGATCCGATGGGCCATGAGCGCAAGGCACGCATGTTCGGCCTGCTGCTCGACATGGGCTTCAAGGAGATCGAGATCGGCTTCCCGTCGGCATCGCAGACCGATTTCGACTTTGCCCGCTGGTGCATCGAGGAAGGCAACGTGCCAGCCGATGTCTCGCTGCAGGTGCTGGTGCAGTGCCGACCGGAGCTGATCACCCGCACCTTCGAGGCGCTGAAGGGCGCCACCAACCCGATCGTCCATTTCTACAATTCGACCAGCGAGCTGCAGCGTCGCGTCGTCTTCGAAAAGGACGTCGGCGGCATCAAGCGCATCGCCACCGACGCCGCCAAGATGATCACCGATATGGCGGCCAAGGCCGGCGGAGGCTTTCGTTTCGAGTATTCGCCGGAAAGCTTTACCGGCACCGAACTCGAAGTGGCGCTGGAGATCTGCAACGCCGTCACCGAGATCGTCAGGCCGACGGCGGACAACAAGCTGATCGTCAACCTGCCCTCGACGGTCGAGATGTCGACACCCAACATCTATGCCGATCGCATCGAGTGGATGTGCCGCAACCTCGACAACCGGGAAAACCTGCTGGTCTCGCTGCATCCGCACAATGACCGCGGCACCGGCATCGCCACCACCGAGCTCGGCCTGATGGCCGGCGCCGACCGTGTCGAAGGCACGCTGTTCGGCAATGGCGAGCGCACCGGCAATGTCGACATCGTCACGCTGGCGCTGAACATGTACACGCAAGGTGTCGATCCCTTGATCGATTGCTCCGACATCAACCGGATGAAGGACGTCTACGAATATTCGAACCAGTTGAAGATCCCCGAGCGCCATCCCTATGTCGGCGAACTCGTCTACACCGCCTTTTCCGGTTCGCACCAGGATGCCATCAACAAGGGCATGAAGGCGCTGAAGAAGGCCAATACGAGCCTGTGGGAAGTGCCCTATCTGCCGATCGACCCGGCCGATGTCGGACGCAGCTACGAAGCCATCATCCGCATCAATTCGCAGTCCGGCAAGGGCGGCATCGCCTATGTGCTGCAGGCCGATTACGGCCTCAACCTGCCGCGCAATCTGCAGATCGAGTTCAGCCAGGAAATCCAGGCGATCACCGATGCCGAGGGCAAGGAAGTGCCGGCCAGACGCATCTACGAGCGCTTTATCGAGACCTATGTCGACCAGCCCGGCGCGCGGCTGAAATTCCTCGATCACCACACCTATCCCAGCACCGAGATCAAGGGCCGGCGCGTCGTCGAGGCGGTCATCCTCGACGACGGCAAGGAAGTGACGATTACAGGCACGGGTACCGGCCCGATCGATGGGTTCGTCAATGCGCTGTCGCGCCATGTCGGCGTCGAGATGTCGGTGCTCGACTATTCCGAGCACTCGATGCAGCGCGGCTCGAACGCGTCGGCCATTTCGTATGTCGAGATGGAGTATCCCCAGGGCAAGCTGTTCGGCGCCGGCATCAACACCAACATCGTCGCCGCCTCACTGGAGGCGGTGATGTCTGCCGCGAACCGTATCGTCGGTAAAAAAGCCGGCTGACGCCCGACGGGAACAAAGATCGGAACCCACCCAACCTGGTGATCGGTTCCGATCTTTCGGGCCATTAACCACCGCGGAATTATCCGGTGGGTACGTGATCGCATAACGGGGTGTATACTTGTGTGGTGGTGCGGGACCTATATGATCGCGCCTCAACCTGTGCCGACTTCGAGAGGATCGACACTTGCAGCATGCCACGCCTGCCGCCCCCGCAGTGCGCGAGACACTGGAGCGACTGCTTGCCAGCCAAACGTTCGGCCGATCCGAACGCGCGCGCAAGCTGCTGCGTTATCTTGTCGAACGTGAACAGGCCGGCGAAGCCGACAGGCTCAAGGGCTTTTCCATTGCCATGGATGTTTTCGGCAAGGACGGCGACTTCGATCCGTCCACCGATGCCGTGGTGCGTGTGCAGGCAGGCAGGCTGCGCGAGCTTCTGCAGCACTATTTTGCCAATGAGGGAATTGCCGAGCCGGTCCGCATCGCCATTCCGCGCGGCGGCTATGTTCCTGCCTATGAATTGAACGCGATCCGCCTGCCGGATATTGCCGAGTCTGTTCCCGAACTCAGGCTGGACGGCGCCGCATCCACCGATCGGTCAAACGAAGCCGGCACGGGCATGCTGGAGGCGATGTCTCTGGCTTCCGTACCGTCTTCGCCTGCCCCCTCGGTGGCGCGCCATCTCCGCTTTTTCTGGATGGCGATCGCCTTGGTCATCGCCATGCTGGGCGTACTGATCCTTCGCCAGGGCAGCACTGCCTTGCTGGCAGGCGGCGACATCTCGGCAATGCCGGAGATCGCTGGCGCAACCGCAAGCATCACGGCATCGGCAAGGGCTGACGCTCTGCCGCAAGTCTATATCGGACTGAAGGCTGACGGCCCCGACGCCAGCCGTGTCGCCGCATCGCTGCGCGCCGGCCTGAGTGGCTTCGATACGATCGACTTCATCGGCCGCGACACCGTCGGCGATCCGGCCGACGACGCGACGAGCTTCATATTCGACGTCCTATCTGGACCGGACGCGGGCGACATCACCATAGAACTGCAAAGCATGGCGTCCGGACGGGTGCTTCTATCGCGCAATCTCACCCCCGCCGACAGCGCACCTGCCGCGGTCGAAGACCGTATCGCCGACATGCTGAGCTCGGCACTCCCCGCCTCCGGCACCATCTACAACTATATCGAGCAGACCGGCACGCCAAACGGTCTGACGCAATGTCTGCTGCTCAACGGCAAATATTACCTCGACCAGAACGCCAGGACCCATGAGGCAGCCTACCGTTGCCTCGAGAAGCTGGCCAATGGTGGAACCAAGTCCTCGCTCGTCTATTCGGAACTTGCTTCCCTGCATCTCGAGGCGGTGTCCGATCATTACGCCTATCCGCCCAATGCGACGATTGAGACAGCCGTCGAGTTTGCCCATCGCGGCGTGCAGATGGGTCCGACCAGCCCTTATGCCCATCGCTCCTACGGCTATGTCAGTTCGCGCCTCGGCAATACGGACGAAGCGATCCGCTGGATGCGCAAGGCCTATGAACTCAATCCCTACGATCTCGGCATGGCCGCCGCTTACGGCTACGGGCTGATCTTCGCCGGACGATATGCTGAGGGAACGCCGATCCTCGATCATGCGGCGGAGACCTTCAGCGGGCACCCGACATGGTGGGATTATGGGCTGTTCGTCGGTGAGCTCATGCTCGGCGACATGAACAAGGCGGTCGCAGCCAGCATGGCCCTGAGAACGACGGCAACGAAATCACACTATCTGGCGGCGCGGCTGATCGGCGCCAAGGCTGCCGGACAGGATCATCTGGTGAGCACGCTGCTGAAACAACTGACCACCGAGTTCCCCAAATTTGCCGCCGATCCGCGGGCGACTTTCGTCGAGCGGAAATATCCGGCCGACCTGACCGACCGGCTGGTCCAGGCACTCCGCGCTGCCGGGCTCGGCAGCCCAAGCTGACACCATCGACGTCCGCGTACTGGCTGTGCCGCGTCCCGATGGATTTCCTGCGCTCCGATCGCCGATTGCCGATTGGTCGCCAAGTTCTGTACACAACCGTACAAATCGCGAAAATTTTACTGGTCATCACGTTGGACTAGGAGCAATTCAGCCACCATTGGGTGTCGCGCATTCTGCAATAACAAAAAATCAGCTTTCATGACCGCATCACTTTTTGCCGCCGAAGAGGGTGTTGGCTCGAAGGCCATCGTCCTGCTGCACGGTTTCGGCGGCTGCCATGATGTATGGCGCGAGGTGATTTCCGCCCTGACGCCTTCCACGCATACGCTGGCCTATGATCTGCCTGGGCACGGGTTGTCGCTCGATTTTCCCGCCGCCGGTCCCGCCAGGGTGGCAGCCAAGGCCGTGCTCGCCGATCTCTCGGAGCGTCGCCTGAAGCGCGTTCATCTCGTGGGCCACTCGATGGGCGGTGCCGTGGCGGCGCTGATGGCGCTGGCCGAGCCCGAAAAGATAGCCTCGCTGACGCTTCTGGCGCCGGGCGGCCTTGGCCCCGAAATCAATGGACCGCTGTTGCGCCGCTATGCCGAAGCCGCGGATCGGTCCGAGATCCGCTCCTGCCTCGCCGTCATGTCGGGACCTTCAGCCCCGCCGCTCGAACATACGGTGGACACCCTTTGGGAAATGCGCAGGCGACCCGGCCAACTCGAAAAGCTCGTCGAGATCGCAGCCGCCATGACCGTGGACGGTCGGCAAGGCGTCATCCCGCACGATCGCCTCGATGGACTGAACATGCCGGTGATGGTGGCATGGGGAATCAGCGATGCGGTGCTGCCCTTTACCCAGGCGGATGTCCTGCCGGCGCATTTTCACGTGCACCACGTGCTGGAGGCCGGCCATATGCTGGCTGAGGAAGCCCCCGACCTTGTTGCCGAGATCATTCGCCGGAACACCAATCGTCGCGCCAGGCCACACCGCCAGAAATTTGCCGCCGCAGCCAGCTGACCTTTTTCGCGCACGACAACCTTCCTGGACACCCCGGGCCGTCGATCTCGCCAGTGCATTTCGCCGGCGGCTGTGTTAACCCGGTGTTAACCAAACCTACGAGGCAGACGCCGATGAAGGAAGCAGGCGAGAAGACCATCGACCAGTCCAAGAAACTGTCCGATGCCATCCGTGATGTCAAAAATGCCTTCGCCGACCGCGACGACGTCGTCGTCGACATGCGCGAGGCGCATCGCATGCGTCTCGATCTGCTCGCCGCCGAACTGGCACCGGTTTTTGCCGATGTTCCGGCCGACATGGACAATTTCGACTTTGTCGTCTCGTCCGGCTTGCAGCCGCGCCTGTGGATCGACGCCATCAGCCATGTCGCCATGGGGCGCGACCGCCGGACCTATCGCTTCCTCAAGGACACCCGTATCGGCCGAGTGGTGCTTGCCGAATCCACCGAGATGAAGCCGGTTGCCGATTCCGTGACGCGCTATGTCGCCGAGCGCATCGTCGAGCGTCAGAGGATGCTGGAAGGCGGCGTCGAACCCGCCGTCGCCGGCCTGAAACGTGCCTATGTGCCGGAAGCCGAACCGCCGCTGCGCGCAGCGGAGCGCGGCAAACGCTGGTCGGCCCTTCTGTCCGGGCTTGGCCTGATCGCTGCCGGCGCACTGGTCGGCCTTGTGGTGTCGGTCGTCCTGTTCTGGGACCGCATCGTGGCCATGGTTGTCAATTTGCGGCCATAGCGGCCTCGGCGCCAAGCTCCACCGTCTGCAGATCGGATGGCGGTATGGACGGCCCGGTCAGGCCGCGCCGTGTCAGCCGGATCCGCCAATTGCCCGTCTCGCCGTCAATGTCGAACAGATTGTACTGCGCCGCCGGGTTCTTGCCGCCCGGCGCCTGGCCGGCGGCAGCGACACCGACCGCCGGGATCCTGACGCCGCGACCGCCTATGAAGAACAGCGACGGCAGATGCGAATGGCCGTGCAGCACAAGGTCGGCGCCGTGGCGACGAATGATCTTGTTGAAGCGGGCAATGCCGAACAGCCGCTTGTGCTGCGGGACCGCACCGCGCACCGGCGGATGATGGATCATGATGACGCGGAACAGCCCCTGTCCGGCGGTATCCCCGAGGATTTTGCCGAGCCGCTTCGCTTGGCCCTCCATGAAGAAACCATTGGCCATGAAGGGCGCCGTGGCGCGCGCCGTCGAGACACCGATCAGTGCGACGTTGCCGCGCACGCGCAGATAGGGAAATGCGTTGCGATCGACCGGCGTGTTGACGCCGTCGCCGCTCATCCACGCCGCCCAGGATCGGCAGACCTTGTCGAAGGCGCCTGGCACATAGGCGTCGTGGTTGCCCGGAACGACCGAAACATCATGCGCCGGCCCTAACGTCTCCAACCAGTGCCTGGCCATCTCGATCTCGCCGTCGAGCGCCAGATTGACCAGGTCGCCGGTGACGGCGAGGTGGTCAGGCGTGTTCGCCTTGATGTCGGCGACGATCGTGTCGATGACCGCATCATGCATATGGCGGCGGCGGTTGCGCTGCCAGTTGACATAGCCGAGCACGCGCTTGGAGGCGAGATCGCGATAGGATACATCGGGGAGCGGCCCCAGATGGACATCGGAAATATGCGCGAGCCTGAACATACAACCTTCATAGGCGACCCGCGCACGGCTTTCCACCCACGGTTTCGCTATCAATGACGAGCCCTGAAGATGCCTTCCGCCAGACCGGCTGGCCAGGTTTGAGGGCCAGGCTGTTCCATCTCTATTTCGTGCTGCGGAGGCCGATGACGCTTGGCGTGCGCGGCCTGATCCACGACAGGGCGTCCAGGTCCGTCTTCCTCATTCGCCATACCTACGTACCAGGCTGGCAGCTGCCCGGCGGCGGCGTCGAAGTCGGCGAGACGATGAACGAGGCACTGGCCCGTGAACTGGCCGAGGAAGGCAACATCGCTCTCACCGCCCCGCCGGTGTTCAAATCGATGCATTTCAACCGCCGCTCCAGCCGCCGCGACCATGTCGGCTTTTATTTGCTCGAGCATTTCAGCCAGACGGCGCCGAAGCGGCCGGATCACGAAATCGCCGAAGCTGGCTTCTTCCCGCTCGACCGCTTGCCGCAGGGCACGACGCCGGCGACGCTGCGCCGGATCGCCGAGGTTTTTGACGGCGAGCAGCCCTCGCCCTACTGGTAGATCAGGCTGCCGCTTTCTCGAAGCGCGCCCGGTCGTGCCATGCGGCATAATCCAGATCCGGTCCGACAGGCACGATCCGCGTCGGATTGATCGTCTGGTGGCTGCCGTAATAGTGCGCCTTGATATGATGCATGTTCACCGTCCCGGCCACACCAGGCACCTGGTAGAGATCACGCAGATAGTTGGACAGGTTCGGGTAGTCGGCGATACGGCGCAGATTGCATTTGAAGTGGCCGACATACACCGGATCGAAGCGCACCAGCGTGGTGAACAGCCGCCAGTCGGCCTCGGTGATAGGACCACCGACGAGATAGCGCTGCTTCGACAGCCGCTCCTCCAGCGCATCCAGCGCTGTGAACACTTCACCGAACGCCTCTTCATAAGCGCGTTGCGTGGTGGCGAAGCCGGCGCGATAGACGCCGTTGTTGACCGCGGGATAGACCAGCGCATTGATGCGATCGATCTCGCCGCGCAATGCCTTCGGATAGAAATCGAGGCTGGCGTCGCCCCATTCGTCGAAGGCTGAATTCAGCATGCGGATGATTTCGGAAGACTCGTTGGAGACGATGGTCTGCTCCTTTTTGTCCCACAGCACCGGCACAGTCACCCGGCCCGAATAGGCGGGATCGGCCTTGGCATAGATCTGGTGCAGGAAGTCGAGGCCATAGAGCATGTCGCCCGTGGCGCCGTCCTCAGCCACGAACGTCCAGCCGTTGGCGCCCATGAAATGATGCACCACCGACACCGATATGACGCCTTCCAGCTTCTTCAGCGCGCGAAAGATCAACGTCCGGTGGGCCCACGGACAGGCAAGCGAGACATAGAGGTGATAGCGGCCGGGCTCGGCCTTGAAACCACGCGTCCGGCCTTCGGCAGGCGCCCCGTCAACGGTGACCCAGTCGCGCCATTGCGACTGCGTCCGCACGAACCTGCCACCATTGTCCGCTGTATCGTACCAGCGGTCCTGCCACCTTCCTTCGACCAGCATTCCCATACAAATCTCCTTGCGTCCTGTTGGTTGATGTAGGCGCAAGGCTGCCCTGTCGAAGACGTCAGGTGCTGAACAGACCGTCACTTGGCGGAAATGACGAACAAAACGGCCGATTGCAGCGGCGGGAAATTGATGCTAGCGGACAATCCGCATGTTCGATTTTGCTTCGATCCGGTTTTACCGACGACGAAAGGGCGCCCGCGCTTGATGAAGCGCTGACTGGCGAACGCTGCCGTTTGCAGCAACCTTTCCTCCTTACCGGAACGCAAAGACCATGAGCCTTGCCGACGTGAAATACCTGCCGGAAACCCCGGCGCACGACCCCGAGATCGAAGCCATCAACGACGAAGCCTTCGGGCCCGGCCGCTTTGTGCTGGCCGCCTACAAGATTCGTGAGGCCGGAGGGCACGAGCGCTCGTTGTCCTTTGTCGCCGTCGATGGCGACATCGTCGTCGCCTCGGTGCGCATGACCCGCATCGCCGCCGGTGCCGGTCGCGCGCTAATGCTCGGGCCGCTCGCGGTGCGGCCGGCCTTCAAGAATCTCGGCATCGGCCGCCGGTTGGTGGCGATCGCGCTGGAGGCCGCCGCCAAGGCCGGCGCGCCCGCTGTCATGCTGGTGGGTGACGAACCCTACTACGGGCCGCTCGGTTTCAAGCGGATTCCGCGCGGCCAGATTTCGATGCCGCGCCCCGTCGATCTCGACCGGCTGCTGTCGCACGAGATCGCGCCGGGCGCGGTCGCCAGGCTCTTGGGCGAGGTCTGCCACGCCGATCAGGCCAGGGTGGCCGATCCTGTCGCCGCGATGGCTTGACCTTTCCCGTCGATCTGGCGCCTGATCCGTCCCACTGTTCCTGAGATCAAAGGATGACGTCATGAACCCCAACGGCCAGATCGCGATCGTCACCGGCGGCGGCTCCGGCCTTGGCGAGGCAACGGCGCGCGCGCTGGCCGCCAAGGGCGCCCGCGTCGCCATCTTCGACGTGGGTATTGACCGCGCCGCCAAGGTCGCGGCCGAGATCGGTGGTATTGCCGTCCAGTGCGACGTCAGCAGCGCCGACAGCGGAACCGCTGCGCTCGCCGACGTAGCCGCCAAGCTTGGCGAGCCGCGGATCCTGGTCAACTGCGCCGGCATCGCCATCGGCGTGAAGACGATCGGCAAGGATGGTCCCCACCCCCTTGATCAGTATCGCAAGGTGATCGAGGTCAATCTGATCGGTACGTTCAACATGATCCGCCTCGTTGCCGAGCGCGCGTCGAAGCTCGAGCCGCTGCAGGGCGGCGAGCGCGGCATCATCGTCAACACCGCTTCGGTTGCCGCCTATGATGGCCAGATCGGCCAGGCCGCCTATGCGGCATCCAAGGGCGGCGTCGTCGGCATGACGCTGCCGGTGGCGCGCGACCTTGCCCGTTCCGGCATCCGCGTCTGCACCATCGCGCCCGGCATCTTCAAGACGCCGATGATGGCCGGCATGCCGCAAGAGGTTCAGGATTCGCTGGGCGCCGCCGTGCCTTTCCCGTCGCGCCTGGGCGAACCGTCCGAATATGCCGCTCTCGCCCTGCACATCATCGAGAACCAGATGTTGAACGGCGAGACCATTCGTCTCGATGGCGCCATCCGCATGGCGCCGAAATAGAAGGTCATGAACGCCGGCCTGTCCGCTGCCGCTAAAACCGGTCCGCTGACCGGGCTGAAGGTGATCGAGATGGCCGGACTCGGACCGGTGCCGCTGGCGGGCCTGATGCTGTCGGAGATGGGCGCGCAACTATTGCGCATCGAACGGACGGGGACGAGCGAGCTCCTGTCGCTGCCGGATGAGTACAATATCGACCGCCATGGCCGCGCCCTCCTGCGCCTCGACCTGAAGCGCCGTGAAGGCACCGATCTGTTGCTGCGCCTTGCCGAAAAGGCGGACATGTTGCTCGAAGGGTTTCGCCCGGGTGTCATGGAACGGCTTGGCCTCGGCCCCGAAACGGTGCTGGCGCGCAACCCGGCGCTGATCTACGGCCGTCTGACCGGCTTCGGCCAGGACGGCCCGCTCGCCGGCCGCGCCGGCCACGACATCACCTACCTCGCCTATAGCGGCGTGCTGCACGCCATCGGCCATGTCGGCAGCCGTCCCGTCCCGCCGCTCAACCTTGTCGCCGACTATGGCGGTGGCGCCATGATGCTGATTGCCGGCGTGCTGGCCGCCCTGTTCCAACGTTCGCGCACGGGCAAGGGTGAAGTCATCGACGCCGCGATGGTCGACGGTGCCTCGATGCTGGCGCTGCCCCTGCACGCCTTGATGGCGGCCGGCTTGTGGAGCGACAAGCGCGGCGCGAACCTGCTCGATTCCGGCGCCCCGTTCTACGATACCTATGAGACGTCGGACGGACTCCATATCGCCATCGGCTGCCTCGAGCCGCAATTCTTCGCCGAATTCGCCAGGCTGCTGCCGCTCGACGGGCGCTTTGCGTCCGGCCAGTACGACAAGGCCCTGTGGCCGCCGATGCGCGCCGCCATTGCCGATCGGATCCGGCAGAAACCACGCGACGACTGGGACCGGCTGTTCGCGCAAACCGATGCCTGCGTTGCACCCGTCCTGTCGCTGCATGAGGCGAAGCACCACCCGCACAATCGGGCACGCAACGCCTCTGTGGCGACAGGTGCATTTGAGCGCCCGGCCCCCGCGCCGCGTTTCTCGAGCTCGCAACCGACATTGGCCACTATGCCAGGCAATGAGGATTTGTCGCCATCGGCAATTCTGGCACGTTTCGGCTTTGCGAAAGCCGAGATCGACGGCCTTGTCAAATCCGGCTTGCTGACCGATAACGATAACTAGAGAAGAAAGATCAACTTACTGCGGTGCTGCCTTGGACGAGCCGAAAAAGGACGTGATCCGCGAGACGGACGCCGAAGCGATCCGGCTGGCGAAGACGCTTCTGCGCAGCGCCCGCTTTGGCGCCCTGGCGGTGATCGAACCGCAAACCGGCTCGCCGCTGGCCAGCAGGGTCGGCGTGGCCACCGACATCGATGGCGCGCCGCTGATCCTGGTGTCGATGCTTTCGGCGCACACCGGCGCCCTGCTTGCCGATCCGCGCTGTTCCCTGTTGCTCGGCGAACCGGGCAAGGGCGACCCGCTGGCGCACCCGCGCCTGACATTGATCTGCCAGGCGGCACGGCTTGAGCGCGGATCAGGCGAACACGCCCGCGCCGAGCGCCGCTATCTCAACCGCAATCCCAAGGCGAAACTTTACGCCGGTCTCGGCGACTTTTCGATCTTTCGCCTCGATCCGCAACGCGCCAGCCTCAACGGCGGCTTCGGCAAGGCCTATCAGCTCGATCGATCGGATTTGCTCGCCAGCGGACCGATCGTCGAGGAACTCGCGGCGCGCGAACAATCCGCCATCGACCACATGAACGCCGACCATCTCGACGCGATCGCCGTTTACGCACAGCATTTCGCCAAAGTATCCGGAAACGGCTGGAGTGTTGCCGGATTCGATGCCGATGGCATGGACCTGGTGTTGGGCGACGATGTTTGCCGGGTCCCCTACCCACAACCTTTGGCTGCGGCAGGCGAATTGCGGCACGTTCTGGTCGATATGGGCAAGGCCGGCCGAGCCATTGTTGACGCCGGGACGGAGACTTAATTATGCTGGACCAAAAGCAACACTTGAGATTTAAGTGAAATGCTCTACCTTTTGGTGACGCTGAATCGCCAGTGCCGATCGACAAGTGAATTTATGGAATCAGACGCCATTGCCCCCATGGCGTCGGGATGAACAGGAAGCATGGGGGATCGATGGTCTCGACAAAGCTAATCGTGAACGCCGAATCGGCGGCAGAGTTTCTCATGCTGATGGGCAATGAGAAGCGACTGTTGATCATGAGCTACCTCGCCGAAGGTGAGATGTCGGTTGGAGCCATTGCCGAGAAGGTGATGCTCAGCCAATCCGCCCTGTCCCAGCACCTCGCCAAGTTGCGGGCGCTCGACCTAGTCGAGACCCGCCGCGACCGGCAGATGATCTACTACTCCTGCAAATCCGACGCCGTGCGAGAACTACTTGTCATGCTGGACGGCATTTTCGGCAGCGGCAAGGATGATCTGTCCCAGATGGCGCACCGTTTGCGCCGTGCTGGAACCTGACCACATAGCGCCGATCTCGCCGGCGATTTCAGAGCGACATGCGCCCATCCGGGGCGTACAGAGCTGGCTGATTGTCCCGAATTGTCGCATCGTGCTTTCCAAACAAGGTGAGCGCCGGGAAGCGGTCCGGATTTTCGGGCCGATGCGACGGTCGCGAGGAATGCATGGATCCCATTCGCATCGACGACCCGCAAGATCCGCGCGTCGTTGCCTATCTCGACATTCGCGAGCGTGACCTCGCCGGCCGGCAAGGCCGCTTCGTCGCCGAAGGCAAGGTGGTGCTCGACCTGCTGCTCTCGACCGGGCGCTTTGCCGCCGAATCGATCCTGGTCCTGGAAAACCGGCTGGCAGGTCTCGACAACATCCTGAGCAAGGCGCCCGCCGACCTCCCGGTCTATGTCGCCACCAGCGCGGTGATGGACGCTATCGCCGGATTTCACATGCATCGCGGCATCCTGGCCATTGGCCGCAAGGGAGAGCCGCAGCCGGCCGAAGACCTGCTCGACGGCTTGCCGCCTCGGGCGCTGGTCGTGGTGCTCGTCGGCATCGCCAACCATGACAATGTGGGCTCGATCTTCCGCAATGCCGCCGCCTTTGGCGCTGACGCGGTTCTGCTGGATGCGACATGCTGCGACCCGCTCTATCGCAAGGCGATCCGCGTTTCGGTCGGCGCCGCGCTCAAGATCCCCTTCGCATCGTTCTCCGACACCGCCGGCTTCACAACGATGCTCGCCCGACGTGGCTTCGAACAATTCGCGCTGTCGCCACGCGGGAAGACCGACATCCGCGATGCGCAGCGCAGCAAGCGCCTGGCGCTCTATCTCGGCACCGAGGGCGAAGGCTTGCCGGGCAACCTGCTCGCAAGCCTGCGCAACGTGCGGATCACCATGGCGGAAGGCTTCGACAGCCTGAATGTCGCCGCGGCTTCAGCCATCGCGCTGCATCATTTTTCGGCTAGAGCAATTCCAGGAAAAGTGTGAAGCGGTTTTCCGTCCAGAATTGCGTCAAAGCAAAGAGTTAGGGCATTTCGCCGTTTCCGTGAAACGGTGAAATGCTCTAAGGAGGCCTGATTCAGCTTGTCGCGTCAGCCTTCTGCAGCGCGCGCACGCGGTCGGCAAGACTGCGGTCACCGTTGCCGGAGCGGGCGTCCGACGGTACCGCCAATGCCTTGGCGATCGGCGAACCAGGCCCCTCGAGCTTCGCCGTCAGATGGACGACCTCCGCCGCCAGCGCGTTCATCTGCTCGCGCAAGGCGGAGCTGCTGTCCGTGGCCTTGGACGCGGCCAGTGCGGTGAGGTCGGCCTTCAGCCGCTTGTTCTCGCGCGCCAGCGCCGTCAGCCTCGCCTCGAGCTGCTCACGGTCACTGTCGAGCTTGGCGATTGCCTTGTCCAAGTCATCGCTCCTGGCGACATCGCCGCCCTTGCCGACCAGCCGCAAGGCTGGCGCGCTGTCTTCGGATTTCGATCTTTCGCGCATGCGTGCCAGTTCCTTTTGGCGGCGGTCGAGTTTGTCTTCGCGATCGGCAAGTGTGGCCAGCAGCCGCTCGACCTTCTTGTCGAGCTCGGCGGTCCTTTTCTTCTCGGCTTTCAGGGCCTCCCGCGCGGCCTTGCTTTCGGCCGCGATTTCCTGGCCGCGCCTGTCGGCTTCCTTGCGCTGGCCACGCAGCATCGCAATGTCACTGGCGAGTTTCTGCATTTCGGACTCTCGCGCCACGAGCTCGATCTGCCGGCTGCTCGAGGAAAAACTGGCGTCGTCATACATGCGCTCCAGCTTTTGCAGCTCAAGTGCGCGCTTTTCCAGCTTGCGCTCGGTTTCCTTCAGCCGCTCCGAAAGCTGCTGCAACTCGCCCTCTCGCTGGCGCAGCGCTTCGTTCTTCGCGCCCAGCTCGGTCAGCGCCTGGTTCTTGTCCGTCCGCTCGACCGCCAGGCCCTTCATGGCCTCGTGACCGCGATTGATCTCGACCAGTTGTTCGGCCGTCTTCTCTCGCAACGCCTTGACGCTGATTTCCAGGCGGCGCGTCGTCATGGCGTATTCGGCGCGGATGCGATCCTTGTCCGCCTGGATTTCGGTTTGCGTCAGAGGGATCGAGGATTCGACGCGTCTGCGTGTAAGCGTGACCGCACGACGCCATATGGCCGGAGCCACCATGAGCGCCAGAAAGCCAGCGCAGAGAAAGCCGAGGACGAAGAACAGGACCGACTGGACCAAGTGACTACCCGTTGTGGCCGGTAAGCATCAAACCAGATAAACCAAAAGCGCATGGAGCGCTTTGACTGTGCCACGTTGACATGGCGGAAATCCAGCGTTGCGGCAAGGGTTTGCCGCAACGCCACGAGTTTAATGCATGTCGACCCAAAAGCGGTCCCGGTTTTGGGCAACGACAGCCAAGGACTTCAGCTTAGAACGGATTCCAAGTGGCGCGCTCGGTAAGCTTCAGATAGCCGAGATTGACGCCAAGCCGGGCACCGACACCGGTGCGGATCGGCACCAAAACCACATTGTTGTTCTTCAGCACGTTGAAGCCGACGCCAGCCACCACATAGGCCGAACCGGCGACGCCGCCATAGCGGTTGTAGAGGCTGCCCACATCGTCGAGATTGTAGACCAGCATCATCACCCGCGACCCCTCGCCGCCGAAATCCCAGCCGAGCGATGGGCCTTGCCAGAACACTTTGTGATCGCCGGCATTCTTGGTGTAGAGCGTGCCTTCGCCATAGGTCAGGCCACCGATCAGCGCGCCCGAGCCCTCTTCGCCCAGCAGATAGCCGTTGGGCAGGCCGTAGGAAGCAAAAATCTTCTCGACGACCGTGGCGAGCCCGCCCGATGTCGCGCCGAAGAACTTGTGACCGGAATCGACAATCTCCTGAGCGGTGTATTCCTGGGCCCGCAGGGTTGAAGTCGAGAAGACGAGAACGCCCAGGAGCGTGACCGCCATTGAGAAGACACGGAGAAAGCTCCGGTCGTAGTATCGGGAAAACATGCTTCCAATCTCCGTCAGGGAGCACCTTCGCCGACGCCTCGCACCCCGTACGGCTCTTTTAGCCGGCCGTTAAGGGTAACTGTTAGGGGCAAACTATGCCGTAATCCTTTTTCAACCATTAAGCTCACACATGAACATGGCGGTTCGAAGGCTGTTTGGGGTCGCTCAAGTGGGGCCGGCAGCCTGCGTCAACACGCCATTTGCCACAACCACAATTTGGATTTGTTGCTGCACGCACGGGCGCTGTGTATTCAGAAAGCCCGAGGAGAGAGTGTGTGATTCGTGTGGCAGGCGACGATCGATCGCCCGGCCATGAGTTGTGAGATTTTGCAGGGATTTTTCGCCGATGGCCGATCTGTTCACCCTTTCCGCACCCGATCTGGCAGCGCTTTTGTGCAGCCGGGTCTGCCACGATATCATCTCGCCGGTCGGCGCGATCAACAACGGGCTCGAATTGCTTGATGAAGGCGGCGCCGACGAGGACGCCATGAAGCTGATCCGTCAGAGCGCCCGCAACGCTTCGGCCCGCCTGCAGTTCGCCCGCATCGCCTTTGGTGCCGCCGGCTCGGCCGGCATGTTGATCGATACCGGCGATGCCGAAGCGGTCGCCATCGCCTTCCTCAAGAACGAAAAGCCGGAACTGACCTGGAACGGGCCCCGCGCGTTGCTGCCCAAGAACAAGGTCAAGCTGCTGCTCAACCTGATCCTCGTCGCCAATGCCGCCATTCCGCGCGGCGGCAAGCTTTCCGTGACGCTGGAAAATCTTGAGACCGAACCTCGTTTCGCGCTTGCGTCGGCTGGCCCGATGCTGCGTGTGCCGCCGAAATTCCTCGAACTGCATTCCGGCCACAAGCCGGAGGAACCGATCGACGCGCATTCCGTGCAGCCCTACTACACGCTGCTTCTGGCGCGCGAAGCCGGCATGACGATATCGATCCACGCGACGCCGGAAGAAATCGTGCTTTCTGCGGCCTGATTGCGCAGCCGATAAAGCGAAGTATTTCTACATTGAAATCTGTAATTCCAGCTCATCGACTTGAGATGCGTCTGGTCGTCCAGGCAGCGCCAAAGCATTCGCGAATAAAAGTAGGCACCTGCCTATCTTTGTAAAAATTTTACCTAACGCCTTTTCGGCTTCTTTACCAGATTGGCCTATGGTGCGTCCTGGATGCCCCCGACGCTACCGGACTGCCAGAAGGCAAAGAGGACCCGGAAATGAAACGCTGCATGTTCGTCGACGATTCAAGCGTCATCAGGAAGGTTGCAAAACGCATCCTGGGCGGCTCCGAAATGATTGTCATCGAGGCCGCCAGCGGACTTGACGCGCTGGAGATGTGCGCCGCCGACATGCCCGACATCATCGTCGTCGATGGCGCCTTGCCTGACGTACCGGCGGTCGATCTCATCCGTCGCGTCCGCGCCATGGAGAGC
Source organism: Mesorhizobium sp. M7A.F.Ca.ET.027.02.1.1 (assembly GCF_004022985.1). Lineage (NCBI taxonomy): Bacteria > Pseudomonadati > Pseudomonadota > Alphaproteobacteria > Hyphomicrobiales > Phyllobacteriaceae > Mesorhizobium > Mesorhizobium sp. M7A.F.Ca.ET.027.02.1.1. Next base: position 42,762 of record NZ_RZOL01000006.1, read on the forward strand.
CCGATAAGGCCGCAGATCCTGATTTCCCTGGTCGAGCTCGATATTGCTTCGATCATGCGGGCCAAGCGAGCCGGCGCCCAGGGCTATCTCTTGAAGCCGTTCAACCGCCCGCAGCTGCTCGAGCGCTTTCGCACCTTGAAGAGCGCACCTGATTCGGTACCCTTGAGCAATTCCAGAAAAAGTGCGTGACGGTTTCCTGCTCGGCAGCCCAAAACAGACCCTTACCAGCCGTCATGCAAAAACCCGGCCGAAGCCGGGTTTTTTATGGAAAAGATTCGATCGATTCGTCGCTCAGGCGCTGACGCGAATGTCTTCCGGTTCGCGCAGCACATAGCCGCGCCCCCAGACCGTTTCAATGTAGTTCTGACCGCCCGATGCCGCGTCGAGCTTTTTGCGCAGCTTGCAGATGAAGACGTCGATGATCTTCAACTCAGGCTCGTCCATGCCGCCATAGAGGTGGTTGAGGAACATTTCCTTGGTCAGCGTGGTGCCTTTGCGCAGCGAAAGCAACTCCAGCATCTGGTATTCCTTGCCGGTCAGGTGCACGCGCTGGCCGCCGACTTCGACGGTCTTGGCATCTAGGTTGACCACCAGGTCGCCGGTGGTGATGACCGACTGGGCGTGGCCCTTGGAGCGCCGCACGATGGCATGAATGCGGGCAACCAGCTCATCCTTGTGGAACGGCTTGGTCATGTAGTCGTCCGCGCCGAAGCCGAGGCCGCGCACCTTGTCCTCGATGCCGGCCATGCCGGAGAGGATGAGAATAGGTGTTTTGACCTTGGAAAGGCGAAGCGTTCTCAAGACCTCGTAGCCCGACATATCAGGCAGGTTGAGATCGAGAAGAATGATATCGTAGTCGTAGAGCTTGCCTAGATCGACGCCCTCTTCCCCGAGATCGGTCGTGTAGACGTTGAAACTTTCCGATTTCAGCATCAGTTCGATGCTTTGTGCGGTTGCACTGTCATCTTCTATCAGCAGAACACGCATTTCATTCCCCTTTTCTGCTGCCGGACCATTTCACGACCCGTCCGGACCCGGAGCAGTGGTTGCCTTGTGCAGAGGCTGCCATTGAATGGTTAACAAATCCTAATTTCCCGTCCATGACGGTACCAGATTTTTTAACCTCTTTCTACACCCTCTTGAATCTAATAACGAATCTCAGAACCAAATTCCTAATGCAACACATTAAAAACCCGGACTAAGCGACTCCAGGGACTCATCGACGTCGCTTCCGCATCGGTGGCCGGAATTTTTACCCGGCCTTAAGTCCTGACCCGTATGATTAACAATGCCCGTAAACGAATGGTTACCGCCGGCAAAAAACTTTAGGGTTTTGTTTCCCATAGTTCGGGGAAAGGCGGTGGACACGGGTGCGGCCTGGGCGTTCCCAGGTGGTTTGGACGATAAGTGCGGGTGTGCGTTTCCGGGAGTACCGAATCATGAAGTCACGTGAAAACCTCGTTCGGCTGAAACAGTTTCAGGTGAATGAGAAGCGGCGGCAGCTGCTGCAGCTCGACATGATGATCGCCGAGTTCGAACGCATGGCCGTCGAGCTGGAGCTTCAGATCACCGCCGAGGAAAAGAAGGCCGGCATCACCGACATCAACCATTTCGCCTATCCGACCTTCGCCAAGGCGGCTCGCCTGCGCCGCGACAACCTCAGGAATTCCCAAAGCGACCTCGCCCAGCAGCGAAGCGCCGCCGAATCATTACTCGGCGAAGCTGAAGCGGAGCTTTCCAAGGCGGAAATGCTGGAATCGCGCGACACGAAGATCCGCGAAGCCGAAGTCGGTGGCCGCAGCGCCATGATCGGCTAAGACCTGGCGGTTTGCCGCACCAACGCTCGCCATCAGGCTGGCGCATTGTCGCGGCTTGCGGCTCCGGCGGGAAAAATGAACCCGCCCTACGCGGCCCAATCCCCTTCACTCTCGGCAATTGCCCTTGCACGGGCATCCTTGATATCCGGCGCATGCTGCTCCGCCCATGACCTGATCTGGGTAAGCAGCCCCGCCAGGTTCTGGCCGAGCTCGGTCAATTCATATTCGACGCGCGGCGGAATGACCGGGAAAATCTCGCGCCGCACCAGGCCGTCGCGCTCGAGTACCCGCAGCGTCTGCGTCAGCATCTTCGGCGTGATGCCCTCGAGCTTCCGGGCAAGCTCGCCATTGCGCAGCCGGCCTTTGCGTAGCGCGCAAACCACCAGATACACCCATTTGCTGGCCAGCATCTCCAGCACGGTGTGCGAAGGGCACGTTCGCCGGAACGCGTCATAGCCGAAACCGCAATCATCTTCACTATCCATGAGGTGCGTATATATCAGGAAGGTACATACTGGACAAGGGGATATTACTATCCAAATGATAGTGGCACCAACCAAGCAGGAGACATCTCAATGCGTGCCGTTATCCAGAATTCCGTCGGCGGACCCGACGTCCTTGTCATCGCCGATCAGCCGGATCCCACGCCAGAGGCCGGCGAAGTGCTGGTCCGCGTCAAGGCCGCAGGCATCAATCCGGTCGACGGCGCCGTCCGTGCCGGCTACTACCCCTTGCTCGGCGAGCCGCCTTACATCCTGGGTTGGGATATCTCGGGAACTGTCGAAGCACTCGGCGCCGGCGTCACCGGCTTCAAGATCGGCGACGAGGTGTTCGGCATGCCGCGCTTCCCCAAGCAGGCGGCGGCCTATGCCGAGCTGGCTGCCGTGCCTGCCGATCAAATCGCACTGAAGCCGAAGAGCGCGGACCACCTTAAGGCAGGCGCCTTGCCGCTGGCCGGCCTCACCGCCTGGCAAGGGCTTGTTCGCCACGGCGGGCTGAAATCGGGGCAGCGCATATTGGTCCATGCAGGAGCCGGCGGCGTCGGTCATCTGGCGGTGCAGATCGCCAAGGCGCGCGGCGCCTACATTGTCGCCACGGTCAGCCCGGGCAAGCTCGATTTCGTCCGCGAACTCGGCGCCGACGAGGTCATCGACTACACCAAGGGCGATTTCACCGATCAGGTTCGCGACATCGATCTGGTGCTGGATCCAATGGGCGGCGACCACGCCCAACGCTCGCTGAAGGTGCTCAGGCGTGGCGGCGTTTTGGTGTCATTGCTCGATGTCGGCGACAACACCAGGACCCAGGCCGGCGCGCGAGACATTCGGGTCGAGCGTATGTCCGTCGTTCCCGACAGGGAGGGCCTGGTGGAACTGGCTCGGTTGATCGATGCCAACAAGCTCGCCGTCCATGTGGCGAAGAGCTTCCCGCTGGACCAGGCGGGGGCCGCTCACGCCTTCCTCGCCACCAAGCCGATCGGCAAGGTTGTGCTATCGCTCTGAGCGGGAACGGTGAAAACAGAAGGGCGCGAGGTTAGCCGCGCCCTTCGTCTAAATTCGCAATGTCAGTGCCGGTATTGCTGGATGCGTGTCGTGCGCAGCCCGGCAAGGCCATATTCGTCGATCGACGCCTGCCAGGACAGGAATTCCTCGGTGGTGAGCTTGTAGCGTTGGCATGCCTCGTCCAGGCTCAAAAGCCCGCCGCGCACGGCCGCAACCACTTCCGCCTTACGCCGGATAACCCAGCGACGTGTATTGGTCGGCGGCAGATCGGCAATCGTAAGAGGGCTGCCGTCAGGCCCGATAACATATTTGACTCTCGGTCTAACCAGATCGGTCATCGTACTCTCTACAAAAAACTCAAAGACCCAATCCCCGCCACGTTACCGCCACAGCTTTAAAAATTGCCTAAGCAGACCCTAATGACTAGGTAAGGATCATGAACGCCGCGTTAGTCTTTTCGCCGGCATTTGAAACATCTGCCCGCAAACGCTGATTTGCCGGGGAAAATGCATCACCTGGCGGAGATCGGCCGCAACCGGTGAATCGCCCTGCACGCTGGCGCGCCGGTAAAGCTTGACCTATATTCTCGACATTGGCATTGAGGCGCCGCGCAGAACGAAAGCATCATGAACAGTCTCGATCTTCCCGGACGTCCCGAAAACACCCGCATCGTCGTCGCCATGTCGGGCGGCGTCGATTCCTCTGTCGTCGCAGGCCTGCTGAAACGCGAGGGCTACGACGTCGTCGGCGTCACCTTGCAACTCTACGACCACGGCGCGGCGACGCACCGGGCCGGCTCATGCTGCGCCGGGCAGGACATCGACGATGCCCGCCGTGTCTCCGAGACGCTCGGCATCCCCCATTATGTGCTCGACTACGAGGAACGCTTCCGCAAGGCGGTCATCGATCCCTTCGCCGAGAGCTATGTCGCCGGCGAGACGCCGATCCCGTGCGTTTCCTGCAACCAGACGGTGAAGTTCGCCGACCTGTTGGCCACCGCCAAGGAGCTCGGCGCCGACGCGCTGGCCACCGGCCACTACATCCGTTCCGGCGCCAACGGCGCCCACCGCGCGCTCTACAGGCCGGTCGACGCCGACCGTGACCAGAGTTATTTCCTGTTCGCCACCACGCAGGCACAGATCGATTATCTGCGCTTTCCCCTCGGCGGCCTGTCGAAGCCTCAGGTTCGCGCCATCGCCGAGGAGATGGGGCTGGCGGTTGCCGCCAAGCAGGACAGCCAGGACATCTGCTTCGTGCCGCAGGGCAAGTATTCCGACATCATCGCCAAGCTGAAGCCAACTGCGGCCAATCCGGGCGACATCGTTCACATCGACGGCCGCGTGCTCGGCCGCCATGAGGGTATCCTGCGCTACACGATCGGCCAGCGCCGCGGCATCGGCATCGCTTCCGGCGAGCCGCTTTACGTCGTCCACCTCGATGCCGACCGCGCTCGCGTCGTGGTTGGCCCGCGCGAGGCGCTGGAGACGCACAAGATCTATCTGCGCAATATGAACTGGCTGGGCGACGGACCGCTCACAGACGTCCCTGCAGGCGGGCTGGAGCTGTTCGCCAAGGTCCGCTCGACGCGGCCGCCGCGCCCGGCCGTGCTGCATCATCGTGCCGGTGCCACATGGGTGGAACTGGTCGACGGCGAATCCGGCATCGCGCCGGGCCAGGCCTGCGTGCTCTACTCCGATGACGGCAACGAAGCTCGCGTGTTCGGCGGCGGCTTCATCGAGCGTTCGCAGCGTGGCGCGGAGGCCGAGGCGATGCTGATCCGGCTTGCCGCCAGGCCGGCCCAGATACCTGCCGAATAAGATACCTGCCGAATAAGATTCCCGCCGAATAAATAATCCGCGCTTCAGGAATTCGACTTGGTGTGGGTGACCGTGCCGGCGGTCAGGATGCGCAGCACCCTGATCGCTTCCTCGCCGCTGGTACGCGGTTCGGCACGCGTCTCGATGCACTGGATGAAATGCTCCAGCTCGCGTGTCAGCGGCATGCCCTGGGCAACCGCGACATAGGATGGCTCATTGGTGGTGAAGGCCCATTGGCCGCTGTCCTGCCACACTGCATGGCGGTAGACGGCAAGCTTGCGTTCCCATGGCTCGACATCGTCGAACACCGCCATCGCCTTGGTGCCGACCACGGTCAGCCGCCGCTCGCGATAGGGATTGAGACGCGAGGTGAAGAGATGGCTGCGCAGGCCGTTGGGGAAGCGCATGTGCAGATGCGCGAAGTCGCTGAGATTGTCGAGCAGGGCGGCCCCCTCGCCGCGCACCTCGATCGGCTCTGTGCCGGTGATCGCCAGGATCATCGACAGATCGTGCGGCGCCAGGTCCCACAGCGCGTCGTTCTCTGTGTGGAACTTGCCGAGGCCGAGCCGGTGCGAGTGGATGTAGCGGACTTCGCCGAGTTCGCCCTTGTCGATCAGCCCTTTCAGCGTCTCGAAGGCAGGGTGGAACCGCAGGACATGGCCGACCATGAAGACGCGGCCATTGTCCTTGGCCGCCTGCACCGCACGCTCGGCATCCGCCACAGTCAGAGCGATCGGCTTTTCCACCAGCACGTCCTTGCCGGCCGCGACGGCACGCACGGCAAGGTCGGCATGGAATTGCGGCGGCAGCGCCATGACGATGGCGTCGATATCGTCACGCACGAACAACTGGTCCGGCTCGATCGCCAGGCAGTCCTGCTCGCTGGCGAAGCCTTCTGCGCGGGCCCGGTTGGTGTCGGAGACCGCGTACAGCGCGCCGAGCGCCTTGAGAGTGCGGATGTGGTTGCTGCCCCAGTATCCGCAACCGAGGACTGCTATGCGCGGCTTCATCTGTTTCAAACTCTAAAAACTCGTGGCCGAGACATAGCGACGTGCCCCTTCGAACTCAACCCCGGCGGCGGCAACCAAATGTCCGCGTGGCAAAGCTTTTCGATAATGACGATAAGCCGGCAAGCCGGTTGCTTCGAAGCTTGACAGGCTCACCCTCCCAACCTTATATCCGCGCGACCTTGGCGAACGCCCCCGACATGCCTTTCGATTTGAGGCGGATTTCGGGCCTTTCGCCGCCCTGGCGGGGTAGCTCAGTTGGTTAGAGCACGGGAATCATAATCCTGGGGTCGGGGGTTCAAGTCCCTCTCCCGCTACCAGCCCCTCCCTAAGGGGTTGATATCTCAGCAAGCAGCTGGTTTTGAACGTGTTTTCTCTCGCAGCAGGTCCCTTTCTCTGGTACCTTTTCGGGATGGAAGACGTGGCGAAAATCCGTTATTTGGTCGGCAAGCCGGGCGACCAGAAATTCAAGCGCAATATCCCTC
>NZ_RZOL01000700.1:0-1693 GCF_004022985.1 Mesorhizobium sp. M7A.F.Ca.ET.027.02.1.1
GATATCGTCACCATTGCCGAAGGCAAGCCGGTCTGTGTCCCGTGCAGCGCGCAAGCCGGTTTCAAGCTGACGGCGAACCAGCTCGACGCAACGATCACGCCCAGGGCGAAATGGCTGATCCTCAACTCCCCCTCAAACCCGTCCGGTGCTGCCTATAGCGCGACCGATTATCAGCCGCTGATCGAGGTCCTTCTGAGGCATCCGCATGTCCGCTTGCTGGTCGACGATATCTACGAACACATTGTCTATGACGATTTCCGTTTCGTCACGCCGGTTGCGCTGGAGCCACGCCTGAAGGGGCGCACGCTCACCGTCAACGGCGTTTCGAAGGCCTACGCCATGACCGGCTGGCGGATCGGCTACGCCGGCGGCTCGCGCGAATTGATCAAGGCAATGGCGGTGGTGCAGAGCCAGTCGACGTCTTGCCCGTCATCGGTCAGCCAGGCCGCAGCGGTCGAGGCGCTGTCCGGTCCTCAGCACTTCCTGAAGGAACGGATCGAGGGCTTCCGTCGCCGTCGCGATCTCGTCGTTGCCGGGTTGAACGCCATCGATGGCATCGACTGCCGCGTGCCCGAAGGCGCCTTCTATACCTTCGCGGGTTGCGCTGGTCTGGTCGGCAAGACAACGCCCGCCGGCAAGCCGATCGAAACCGACACTGACTTCTGCGATTATCTGCTACAGGAAGCCCACGTCGCGGTTGTCCCGGGCGCGGCTTTCGGCCTGTCGCCGTTCTTTCGCATTTCCTATGCGACATCCGAAACAGAGTTGATGGAAGCGATCCTGCGCATTGCCGCGGCTTGTTCGCGCCTTGGGAGCGACAGCGACCGATGCTGAATGATCCCCGCTCGCACGGTCTATGGCAAGCGACCGCGCCCGAACCGCCGACAACGGCATCATTGGACGCAGACGTATCGGCCGATGTGGTTGTCGTCGGCGGCGGCTACACGGGCATGTCCTGCGCCCTTCATCTCGCCGAAGGAGGCCGGAAGGTGGTCTTGCTGGAGAGCCGTGAGATCGGCTTTGGCGGCGCGGGCCGCAATGTCGGGCTGATCAACGCCGGCTTGTGGCTGATGCCCGACGACATGTTCGCCGCGCTCGGCCCTGTCCATGGCGAGCGCTTGCTGCGGTTGCTGGGCGACGGCCCGGCACTGGTGATGGATATCATCGACAGGCATCGCATCGACTGCGAACTGGAAAGAAGCGGTACGCTTCACTGCGCCGTCGGTCCGGCAGGGCTGAAGGAGATCAAGGAGCGCGAGGCGCAATGGCAAAGGCGCGGCGCGCCGGTGCGTGTCCTCGATGCCGCGCAAACGAAAGCAAGGCTGGGCACGCCGGCCTATTGCGGCGCCCTGCTCGACGAGCGCGCCGGCACGCTGCAGCCGCTCGCCTATGCGCGCGGCCTTGCCCAGGCCTGTCTCCGAGCCGGAGTGACGATACACACGTCCAGTCCGGTCGTCGCCGCCGACCCGAAAGGTGATGGCTGGACTGTTCGCACCGCCGGCGGCGCCGTAGACGCCGAGTGGGTCGTGGTCGCCACGGACGCGTATGGCACGGGGCCGTGGCGAAGCACGCGTACCGAGCAGGTGCATCTGCCATACTTCAATCTGGCAACACAGCCGCTCGACGTCGATCTGTTGCGAACCATCTTGCCCGGGCGCGAGGGCGCCTGGGACACCAGGACAATCCTGTCTTC
>NZ_RZOL01000701.1:0-1692 GCF_004022985.1 Mesorhizobium sp. M7A.F.Ca.ET.027.02.1.1
TCCGCCCGCCGCTGGACCGGAGCCGAGGAAGACGGCGACGCCACCGACGCTGCCCTCGACACCTTTGCCCGAGATCGCCTTCGCCGCCAGAGCCGGCGGCACCGGCGCACCATCAGCCTTGGCCCTGTCGAGGATCGCCATGGCCAGCGGATGGCTGGAACCCTGCTCAAGCGCTGCCGCCAGCGCCAGCACGGTGCGTTCATCGCGGCCATAGGCCATGATGTCGGTCACCACGGGCCTGCCCGCGGTCAGCGTGCCGGTCTTGTCGAAGGCCACCGCCGTGATCCGGCGAAACCCTTCCAGCACCGCACCACCTTTCATCAACAGGCCACGCCGCGCGCCGGTCGCAAGGCCAGCGGCTATCGCCGCCGGCGTCGAGATGACCAGCGCGCAGGGGCAACCGATCAGCAGGATCGCCAGGCCCTTGTAGATCCATTCGTTCCAGTCGCCGCCAATGAGCAGTGGCGGCCACAGCGCAACCAGCGCGCCGACCGCCAGCACCGCCGGGGTGTAGGTGCGCGAGAAGCGGTCAATGAAGCGCTCGGTCGGCGCCTTGGCCTCCTGCGCTTCCTCCACCAGCCGCACGATGCGGGCGATGGTGTTGTCGGACGCGGCCGCCGTCACCCGCACCTTGAGCACGCCGTCGGTGCTGATCGTGCCGGCAAAGACGGCGTCAGCGACACCCTTGCGCTTTGGCGTGCTCTCGCCGGTCACCGGCGCCTCGTCGATATCGCTCGATCCCTCGATGATCTCGCCATCGGCCGGGATGCGGTCGCCCGGCCGCACCAAGATGACGTCGCCGACCACGAGATCTTCGGCGGGAATCTCCGATGTGCCGCCCGCCCGCTCGACCAGTGCCGTCTTCGGCACCAGATCGGCAAGCCCCTGGATGCTCGCCCGCGCCCGGCCGGCTGCGACACCTTCCAGAAGTTCGCCGATCAGGAACAGCACCACCACGGCGGCTGCCTCTTCCGTGGCGCCTATCATCACGGCGCCTATCGCCGCGATGGTCATCAGCATCTCGATCGAAAACGGTGTGCCGGCCAATGCCGCCATCAGCGCGCGCCGCGCGATCGGCACCAGGCCGACCAGCAGGGCGGCAAGGAAGACCCAGCGCTCGGCCACTGGGAACAGATGGCCGATGCCATAGGCGGCGAGAAGCGCTGCCGCGCAGGCCAGCGTCAACACCGTCCGGCGGGAACGCCACCACGCCTGCCCAGGCTCGGCGTGGCCATGATCGTGGCCTTCATGGTCATTGGGGACGTGATCGGCGTGCGCCCTGTCTGAGATCGGCGATACGTGCGCCTCGGCCCTGACGATGCCGTAGCCGAGCCGCGCCACCTGCCGCAGCACCTTGTCTTCCGGCAGCGCGCCGCCGTGGCTGACCGTCATGCTGGCGCCGGTCACCGAAACCGAGACATCGGCGACGCCGTCGAGGCGACGCACAGCCGTATCGATCTTGGCAGCGCAGGAGGCGCAGTCCATGCCGCCGATCTTGAACCGTGTCTGCCCGATTGTTTCCAGCTTGAGGGGTGCCGTCATCACATTACCTGTCTGCCTTGCCCGCGCGGCGTCGCCGCATGGGTCTTGAATCCTGATGTCCAGCACTGTAATTGCTCTAGTCACTAGAGCTTCAAGAGGAAAATTTCATGTTTTCGATCGGTGATCTCTCGCGCCGAACCGGGGTCAAGG
>NZ_RZOL01000702.1:0-1682 GCF_004022985.1 Mesorhizobium sp. M7A.F.Ca.ET.027.02.1.1
ATTCCGGGCTGGGTAGAGCGCATACAGAGCAGCGGCGGCGGCATCGACGTGGTCATCCTTGAGAACGTCGAAGAGTTCCAGACCTGGGGGCCGCTGCTCGACACCGAACGCGGGCTGATGCCGGATCCTGACGCGCGCGGCGAGACGTTCCAGAAATGGTGCAAGGCGCTGCGCCGGCTCGGCGGCAAGATCGAGCATCGCGAATTGCGCGCATGCGACTATGGCGCGCCGACGATCCGCAAGCGGCTGTTCGTCATCGTGCGCTTCGATGGGGAGAAGATCGTCTGGCCGAAGCCGACCCATGGCAAGCCGGACGATCCCGATGTCCTCGCCGGGCGCAAGCTGCCATGGCGCACCGCGGCGGAAATCATCGACTGGTCGCTACCATGCCCGTCGATTTTCGATTCCGGCGCCGAGATCATGGAGAAGCTCGGCCTGCGCGCCGTGCGCCCACTGGCCGATGCCACGATGAGCCGCGTGGCGCGTGGCGTCGACCGCTATGTGCTGAAGGCGAAGCGGCCGTTTCTGGTGAACCTGACGCATGGCGTCCGGCTTGAACCGGTCGACGATCCCTTCAACACGATCACCGGGGCGCATCGCGGGGAAAAGGCGGTGGTCGCGCCGTCGGTCATCCGCTTCAACACCGGCGCCACCGGACATGATGCCCGTGAGCCGCTGGCGACGATTACGGCCAATAGCTTCAAGAAACGGCTTGGCGGTGCTGCTCCGCTCGGCGTTGTCGCGCCCGTACTCTCCTATGCCCAGCAAGGTGGCGCCAACCGCAGCGTCGAGGATCCGGCGCACACGATCACCGCCAGCACGAAAGATCAGAACACGCTCATAGCGCCGACGCTGATCCAGATGGGTTATGGCGAGCGGGAAGGTCAGGCACCCCGCACGCTCGATATCGGCGCGCCGATCGGCACCGTGGTTGCCGGCGGCGTCAAACATGCGCTGGCGGTGCCAACACTGGTCGGCTGTGGCGGCAGGGCCGGGCAGAGCCGCGCGCGTGGCGGCGACGAGCCTATGGCGACACAGACGGCCAAAGCCGATGTTTGCGTCGCAGCGGCCTTCCTTGCCCAGAACAACTACCAGGAGCCGGGCCATGACGCCCGCGAGCCGCTGTCGACCATCGTGCAGAAGGGCAGCACGCAAAGCGTTGTCGCCGCCTCGCTGATGAGCATGAAGGGCAGCGAGCGCCGGGATGGTGCCGTCGATTCGCCACATCCGACAGTGACGGCTGGCGGTGGCAAAGGTGGCGCCACGGCAGTCATTGCGCCGCACCTGATGACCATGCGCAATGCTGGCAAGCCGTTTAACGGCGCCGACGAGCCGACGCATACGATCACCGCCGGCGGTGCCGGGATCAGCGTCGTCGCGCCGTTCATGCAGAAGTACTACGGCACCGGTGATGGCGCGCGTGTAGACGAGCCTTGCCATTCGGTGACCACAAAGGACCGCTTCGGCTTCGTCGAGGGGGAAATCGGCTGGCCGCCCTTCACCGACGAGCAGGCGGCACGGGCGCGCCAGGTCGCCGCATTCATGCGCGCGCACGGCTTCTGGGACAATCGCGAGTTCGTCACGGTCGAAATCTCGGGCGACCTCTTCACCATCGTCGACATCGGCATGCGCATGCTGACGCCGCGCGAGCTGTTCTCGGCGCAGGGCTTTCCGCCCGACTA
>NZ_RZOL01000703.1:0-1681 GCF_004022985.1 Mesorhizobium sp. M7A.F.Ca.ET.027.02.1.1
CGTCAACGGCGCATCGTACGCCGGGTCCCAGGGTGTCTTTGTCGCATTGCCCCAACGACAATTGCAGATTCGGCCAATCATTGGGCTTCGCGGCTTGAAGCGACGCGCGAGCTTCTTCCTCAGTGGGAATTTCCAACTGAAACTTTCCAGACGCAGACGATGTCAGTGCATAGGTCCCGCCGATTCCTATGGCGATTCCGATCATGAGAGCGATGGCAGAGGATGTGACGCTGTTCATGAATACCAAAGACTAAGGAGAAAATCGCCTAAAGCGGGAAATTGATTGCAAAGCCACGTGAGCGCCAAAAGGAAAATGATGGCGGCTACGGCCCAACCGTTACCGCTATGGAGATCGGCGAGATCGCTTTCAGCTTGCTTTTGCGCTTCCAGCCCCTCCGCATGCACGATTGTCATAGGGCGACTGTAGTGAGAATCTGGCATGGTCACTGGCTAGCTCCTTTTGTAGCCGTGGGCTGCGAGTTCCGCAAAAGCGCCTGGACGGGATGTGGGAATTTATAGGCCCACAAGCCCTCACCCGCGCCTTTTGCCGTCAGTTCCGCAACAACATAGCCCACGTTGACAGCGTTGCCATCGGAATAGGTTGCCGCAAAGGCGAAGCCCGAAGAAATCATCGCTGTACCAACGTCGATCGTCGAGCCGTCGATCTCAGCGGCGCACACTGCGAAAATCGCGTTGTCCCGCGCTCGCCCGATCGGTTGGCAAGTCACGGTCGCCGTCTGAAACAAGCCTCCGAGCTGAGCCAACGAAAGGCTTCCGCAGTCGCTCTCATTGCCCGCGGCGTCGATAGCTATACTGCCGCGTATACAGGACTGGACGCCATACAGGCGGTAGACCTGACCATCGGACTCCCAGGTGTCGCCTGTCTGCAATGTGATATTCTTAGGAACGGCGAAGCTCGATGCCATCTGCTGGCCATAGGCCGGAAGCAAGGTCGCGGCGATTGTCGTCGCCGTCAAAAGAATGTCACTGGCTCGTATCGCCAAGGCCCATTTCCTTTCCCATGACGGCCGACTCGAGGAGGTCCGGGCGAAGCGCCTTGCCCTCCTTGTCTACGGCGATTTGAGCAAAACCCTGGAAGACCATGGAGTCGTCGTCGTTGGCGACAAGGAACGGATCGTTGTTCGACCCTTCGCCAACGCGGGCGAAACAGGACACAGGATCGGGCGTTCCGGGCGTCGATCGCAGGACCAGTGTCTTGCAAAGGATCACGCTGGCGCGCTTGTTGTAGATCGTGCCGGCGTCATCTTTCGCGGCGTCCTTGCAATCCCACGTCTGCACCCGATTGTAGATGACCTTCTTGGACGGGCACGATGTGAGGCCGCGCAAGACATATTCGACGCCGTTGATCTTGCGATGCGTCGCGTCAATGATTTCGACGGGAGACGAGATTTCGTCGACCTCGCGAGCTACGAGCTCGCCGGATGCATCGTAGCGTTCAAGAACGAAGACCTTCTTGTGAGGTTCGGCAAACTGGCTGAGATATTTAACGTTCGGTTCGGCGAACGGTGACGGCTCGTCCTGGGCGGATGCCGCGCCGATCGAGGCAGCGGCGGCAATCAAAGCGGGAACGATCAATTTCATGACGGTATTCTCCGTTTTGGCTGCATTTGTGCGCGGCTGACCGAAAGCGTCAAGCGGCTGGCGCGGGCAGCGCCGAAGG
>NZ_RZOL01000704.1:0-1680 GCF_004022985.1 Mesorhizobium sp. M7A.F.Ca.ET.027.02.1.1
GGCCATAGTGGCCGATGAAGCCGGCGGCAATGCAGAAGGCGGCGAGCAGCAGCGCCGTGACCCGGGTCTGGAAACCGACCAGGATGAGCAGCCCCGCGATCAGTTCGCACAGTCCCGTGCCCCAGGCAGCAAGTGTCGGCAGCGGCAGGCCGAGGCTGGCGAAATAGCCTGTGGTGCCGGCTATGTCGCTCAATGCATGGATACCGGAAGGCACGAACAGGGCCGCGAGCAGCAGCCGGGAGAGCAGGAGCAGCGCGTTGCGGGGCATGTTCACCTCCCTTATCGGCCGCAGGCCGGCCTCCCGATAACCCGATCCTATCAGAAACTCCGGCCGACAGATCGGCGGGCATGTACCAACAACGAAAAAGCGGCGCGGAAAATTCCGCGCCGCTTTTTGTCGGCTATTGCCGGGTTCTTGGCTCAGCCGCGCTTAGCGTCGATCGAATAGGCGCCGGCGCCCGAGGAAGCCAGCACGAGGAAGCCGCCCGCAATGGCGAGGTTCTTGAGAAACTGGATCATTTGCATCTGGTCGGCCCAACCGGTATGGGCGACCAAGCCGGTAGCGACGGTGAAGATCGCCAGCACCCAGGCAACAATCCGGGTCTTGAAGCCGACGAGGATGGCGAGGCCGCCGAGAAGCTCGATCAGGCCGACGACAATGGCCGTTACGGTCGGCAAGGGCAGGCCGAGGGCACCGAAATAGCCGGCCGTGCCGGCGATGGCGGTCAGCTTGCCGAAGCCTGAAAGCAGGAAGATGACGGCAAGCAGGACGCGGCCGAGGAGGATGGTGGTCGAGGCATTGGATGCGCCGGAACCGGCGACTGAAGTGTTGATGGACATGGTGGCTCTCCGGAATGGTTGATACCGGGGAGATAGAGCAAGCCGACTGTTCACCAAAGCCACCAGACTGGCGACACATTGTTCACAGTACTTACGTTTCCGTGATCGGGCGGCCTGCGAAAAATTTGCTTCGCGTCACGTCGTGACGAGAGTAAATTCTCCCGTCACGAAACACCCGGCTTTTGGTTGACGCATTCCGGACCGAAAACCGAAAGACACTTTCCTGGAATTGACTACCCCGGATGCGTCATGTCCTCCGGCCGCACCAGCCGGTCGTAATCGGCTTCGCTGACCAGCCCGGTTGCAAGCGCTTCCTCGCGCAGCGTGGTGCCCTTCTTGTGCGCGGTCTTGGCGATCTTGGCGGCATTGTCGTAGCCGATGGTCGGCGCCAGTGCCGTCACCAGCATCAGCGATCGGTCGAGTGCCGCCTTGATGTTGTCTTCGCGCGCCTCGATGCCGACGACGCAATTGTCGGTGAAGGACACCGAGGCGTCGGAGAGCAACTGCACCGACTGCAGGAAGTTGTAGGCCATCAGCGGGTTGTAGACGTTGAGCTCGAAATGGCCCTGACTGCCGGCGAAGGTGAGCGCCGCATTGTTGCCGAACACCTGCACGCAGACCTGTGTCAGCGCCTCGCATTGGGTCGGGTTGACCTTGCCCGGCATGATCGACGAGCCCGGCTCGTTTTCCGGCAGCGACAGCTCGCCGAGCCCCGAACGCGGACCGGAACCGAGGAAACGGATGTCGTTGGCGATCTTGAACAGCGCGGCGGCCGCCGCATTGATGGCGCCGTGCGAAAACACCATGGAATCATGGGCCGCCAGCGCCTCGAACTTGTTC
>NZ_RZOL01000705.1:0-1672 GCF_004022985.1 Mesorhizobium sp. M7A.F.Ca.ET.027.02.1.1
GTCCGACATTGTCGCGCCGACCGTCGAAGGGCCGACGGCGGCCATGCGCGCCTGCCTGGCCGATGCCGGCTTCAATCCCGAGGATGTCGACTACCTCAACGCCCATGGCACCGGCACCAAGGCCAACGACCAGATCGAGACGGCAGCGATCAAGCGCGTCTTCGGCGACCATGCCTACAAGCTTTCGGTGTCGTCGACCAAGTCGATGCACGCCCATTGCCTCGGCGCATCGGGGGCGCTGGAGATGATCGCCTGCGTGATGGCGATCCGCGAAGGCATCGTGCCGCCGACGGCCAATTTTCGTGAGGCCGATCCCGATTGCGACCTCGACGTCACGCCGAATGTCCCGCGCGAGCGCAAGGTGCGCGCCGCGATCAGCAACGGCTTCGCGTTCGGCGGCACCAATGCCGTGCTGGCCTTCAAGGCTGTTTGAGCCCAGGCGCGCGATCTGCCCCAAACGGGCCGTTCCGTTGACCGTCCGTGCACGACGAAATGGTCACCGCTATATTGATCGTGCCGTGTCGCGCGTCTAATTCTTGGCCCCCCGCCAAACCGCGCCGCTCGGCGCGAATCCCCATTCAGGAGTTTCCATGGCCGACCTGTCCGCCTTTCCGATCGCAACGCGTTGGTCGGCCAAGAATCCGGACCAGATCCAACTCTATTCGGCAACAACGCCGAACGGCGTGAAGATATCGATTGCCCTGGAGGAACTCGGCCTGCCCTACGAGCCGCATTGGGTCAACATCGGCCAGAACGAAAGCTGGACACCGGAATTCCTGTCGCTCAATCCCAACGGCAAGATACCGGCGATCATCGATCCGAACGGTCCGGACGGCAAGCCGATCGGCCTGTTCGAATCCGGCGCCATCCTGCTCTACCTCGCTGAAAAGACCGGCCTGCTCATGCCCATCGATGCCGCGCGCCGCTACGAGACCATCCAGTGGGTGTTCTTCCAGATGGCTTCGGTCGGGCCGATGTTCGGCCAGGTCGGCTTCTTCCACAAATTCGCCGGTCGCCAGATCGCCGACAAACGCCCTCTGGAGCGCTATCGCGACGAGTCAAAGCGACTGCTCGGTGTGCTCGACGGCAGGCTGAAGGGGCGCAAGTGGATCATGGGCAATGACTACACCATCGCCGACATCTCGCTGCTCGGCTGGGTGCGCAACCTGATCGGCTTCTACGAAGCGCGCGAACTCGTCGGCTTTGACGATTTCGTCAATGTCTCGACATGGCTGGAGCGCGGACTGGCGCGGCCGGCGGTGCAGAAAGGCCTGACCATCCCGGCCAAGGGATAGCCGAACCAGCCTCCGAAGCGCGGCTATTTCGCCTTCGCTTTGGCCTTGGAACCGCCTTTGCCCATGACGGAAGCAGCGAGCGACGCAGCACCCCGGGCGGCGACCATGACCGCGCCGGCAGCGACGTTGGCCGTCGCCTTGGCCGTGCGCATCGCACTGCCGCTCAGGGAGTCGCTGGAACTCGCGGGCTTCTTCGGCTTTGCGGCTTTCGGCGCGGCTTTCGCTGCGGTCGGCACCACTTTCTTCGGCGCTGCCTTGCCGAAGGTCGGCTTCGCGTCCTTCGAACGGGCTGTCATCGCCGGGCCGGCGCCAGCCTCGGATTGGGTCGCCTTGCCCTTGGCGGGCGCGGGCTTCTTTGCCTTGGTTGCCATTAGAAC
>NZ_RZOL01000706.1:0-1666 GCF_004022985.1 Mesorhizobium sp. M7A.F.Ca.ET.027.02.1.1
GCCCAATGACGCTGGGCGTCCGCGGCTTGAACGCCGGCTGCTGCTGGTATAGATGAGTTGCGCCGGTCCGCGTTTGTGGATCAGATCTTTGGCCTGCCCCCACGTCGGACTGACAGCGCACTGCATTCAATCCCGAGGCGAGGGCAGCGATGACCGGTCACAACGACGACTACGTCTATGACGACGCGACAGGGGAATGGCGACCAGCGTCGGAGATGGCTGCCATTGCAGCTTCTGCCGGCAGCATCGAAGTGCGCGATGCCGCTGGCAACGTGCTGGCTGACGGCGACTCCGTCGTCCTCGTCAAGGACCTCAAGGTCAAAGGCGCGGGGCAGACCCTGAAGCAGGGCACGGTGATCAAGTCGATCCGCCTCACCGACAATCCCGAAGAGATCGATTGCCGGCATGATGCGATCAAGGGGCTGGTGTTGCGAACTGAGTTCGTCCGCAAGCGCTGACCAGGCCGCAGTATCAGGCGCGTGTCGGGTCCGCTGGCAGTGTGGCACGCAGTGCTGCGATTGCAGCATCCTGCCTTGCGAGCTTGCGGGAGAGAGCGTCGATCTCGTGCTCCCTCCCCAGTGTGATCTCTGCAAGGTTGGCCCGATATCGTTCGAGAAACATTGCCGGCTCCGGGCTCCTCCCGCGTCGATAGCCGGCACATTGGGGTCTGAGCTGCGGAATGATCGCCGTCATCCGCCTTGCGGTCTGCCGGTCGATCATATCGAGCTGGCGCTGTGTCTGGCGCCGAGCCTCCTCCATGCGAAAGAGCTGCGCGCGGCGATCGGGGACAGACATTATGTGTCCCTCCCCTGCCAATCCATGAAGCTCGATGGCCCGCCATAGACACGATGGCGCGCAACATCGATGACGAATCCAAAGCGGCCGACATGGTATTCGTCGGTCGCAACGAGAAAGCGACGTTCCTCCGTGCCTGGTCCGCGCCTGCCGCCAAGGGTCGCGACAACCTCGGTGAAACCGGTTTGGTGTTCGCAACGGATCGCCGACACCACGACCCAGTCATCGGTATGCTTCTCGAAAAATGCCCGCTCGTCCTTTTGCGCGGATTGGCCGGGTTCGAGCACCCTCCCGTGGATCGCCTCCCAGGCGTCCGGGTACCAGTCGCGGATCGACTTTTCCGCACATGCTATCTCGAAATCCGTGAAGAGCTCGGGGAAAGCCTGGGCGACGGCCGCCCAATGGCAGTCCTCTTCATACCAGCCGCCATTGGCACAAAGAAGGGAATGGACTTTGCGATTTCGCTCCGCCGACAGATGGAACCCGCCATGGCCTGCCGTTGAGTGAGCCACGACGCCCTCGGCATAGACGGTCGCTCCCTGCGACGTTCCCCATGGCGTGTGGGCACGGGAGTGGATCTCGCGACGTCCGAGAGCTGCGCGCTGCTGCTGGTGGAGGGCGCTCTCCTCGACATGGGCGCGAAACGCCGCCTCGTCGGCCAGCTCACCGGCATGGCCGTAGAAATCGCTGCGCGTCCATTCGGCCATGGGCCGGCGGATACGCCACCCCGTGACAAGATAGTGCCACCCGTTCCGGGCCGGAACCATGGCGAACGCCGTTTCACCGACAAGCGCAACGGGATAACCGTCGGCGCTGCGGCCAAAAGAAACCCCCGGAAAACCGGGGGTTTCGACGACATAGGTTTCAGAAG
>NZ_RZOL01000707.1:0-1661 GCF_004022985.1 Mesorhizobium sp. M7A.F.Ca.ET.027.02.1.1
CTTCCCGCTCTATCCCTATCTCGGCTGAGGCGATAGGAAGGCTTACCGCCTGCTGCAACGACAAGCGTCGTTTCAGCAGGCCGGGGCGACCGGCAGGAGCCTTGATGATGCGACCGTTTCGTTTCGCCAACCTTGGTGCCGTTGGCGCTCTGGCCGCTTTGATCGCCGTGCCTTTCCCCGGCGTCGCCTTGGCGCAAACCGCCTCTGCTCAACCCGCGCCCGCGCAACCCGCACCTCAGGCCGAGCCGGCGGCGCCCGCCCAGGCGGCACCCAAGCTCGAAACGTTCGGCAGATGGTCGACCCTGGTCGACGAGGTCGACACCGGTGAGGATCTGCGCAAGACCTGCGCTGCCTCGACAGCCTTTATCGGCGCGGGCGGCGTGCCCGGTACCTTGACGCTCGTCATCACGAACGGCGATGCACTGCCGCCGGATGCCTACCCCTCCATAACCATCGCCGTCGACAACAAGGGTCTGCCGGCCGGCAAGTCGATTGCCGCCACCTTCGGCGATGACAAGGGCCGTGTCGCCGCCAAACTCCATTCCGATGGCGCCGTCAACGGCCGGCTCAGCTGGACCGTGGACAATCAGGCCAAGACTAGCCTGGCGCTCCTGCGCGCCATGCGCCGGGCATCGGTACTTGATGTCTCCTTTGGCGACGCACCTGTTGGAAGCATATCCATGGATGGCTTCACCAAGGCCTATCGCAGCCTCGGTGCATCGTGCGGATTCCCGACCGCCGACGTAGCTCCCTGAAAACATCGGTACGCGGTGCGGCTGCCTGGCGAGGCTGGCAATCCTGCTTGCGCCTCGCTATCTCTGAAGCGCAAGGGGCTGTTGGCGACACTTTGCCATCGCTGCAAAAACCTCTAAGCCTTTCCCTTCACCAGATTCGCCAACCAAAGGCTTCTCCATGCGCTGTCCCTATTGCCAGTCAGAAGATACGCAGGTGAAGGATTCGCGCCCCGCAGAGGATGGCGCGGCGATCCGCAGGCGGCGTGTCTGCCCCGATTGCGGCGGTCGCTTCACCACCTTCGAGCGCGTGCAGTTGCGCGACCTCGTCGTGGTCAAGAAATCGGGCCGCAAAGTGCCCTTCGACCGCGACAAGTTGCTGCGCTCCGTGGAGATCGCCGTGCGCAAGCGCAATGTCGATCCCGAGCGCATCGACCGCGCGGTGACCGGCATCGTGCGCCAACTCGAAAGTTCCGGCGAGACGGAGGTTGCTTCGGGAGAAGTCGGCCGGCTGGTCATGGAAGCGCTGAAGTCGCTCGACGACGTCGCCTATGTCCGCTTTGCCTCGGTCTACCGCAATTTTCGCGAGGCCAAGGATTTCCATGAATTGCTGGGCGAGCTCAAGGGCGACGAAATCAAGGGTGAAGAGGAAGCCAGCTGAGCATGACTTCAAGCGAACAGGCCGCCCTTGATCGCCGCTTCATGGCGGCGGCACTCAGACTGTCGCGAAAAAATGCCGGGCGCACCGCGACCAACCCGTCCGTCGGCACGCTGATCGTACGCGATGACGGCAACGGTCCGATGATCGTCGGCACCGGCGTCACCGCTGTCGGCGGCCGCCCGCATGCCGAGACCGAGGCCCTGGCCGAGGCCGGCGAGCTCGCGCGCGGCGCCACCGCTTACGTCACGCTGGAGCCTTGCGCCCATCAC
>NZ_RZOL01000708.1:0-1657 GCF_004022985.1 Mesorhizobium sp. M7A.F.Ca.ET.027.02.1.1
GTCCAGATCGATGACGGTCGCGGCGCCGATGACCCTCTCAACCTCGTGGTCGAGGTGAAAGGATTCCGCGGTCTCGACGCGCAGCTCAAGGCCCAAACGATGGAGACGCTCTGGGTGCCCGGTGTCAACAATTTGAAGACGTTCGGTCGCTGGGGTTTCGCCGAGTTCCGCGATGCGTTTGCTATCAAGGAAGAGTGGGCGAAGTGGCTGGACGCGTTTGTCGCCGCCAGCGCAAGCAGCACAACAATAATGGAGAACGTGTAAGTTATGGCGGGGGCAGCATTCAAGACGAATCCTTTCTACCTTAATGAGTTGCTTAAGGACTGCAGTTCCGGGGTTCTCCAGCTCCCGGATTTCCAGCGCAGCTGGGTTTGGGACGAGGACCGGATCAAGAGCCTAATCGCGTCGGTTTCCCGTGCGTTCCCGGTCGGGGCTCTGATGACGCTCGAGACTGGCGGCGACGTCGACTTCAAGCCGAGGCTAATCGAGGGTGCGCCGGAGGCAGCGAGAACCGCAACCCCGCGGTCGCTACTTCTGGACGGACAGCAGCGCATGACTTCGCTCTACCAGGTCTCGCTTCGTGGTTCGGTGGTCGAGACCATCACGCCGAAAAAGAAGAAGGTGAAGCGCTGGTTCTACATCGACATCCTGAAGGCTCTGGACAGTGGGACGGATCGAGAGGAATCGATTATTGGCGTCCCGGAGGACAGGCTGGTTCGAGAGAATTTTGGCCGCGAGGTCGTGCTTGATCTGTCGTCGCCCGAACGTGAGTTCGAGAACCTTCACTATCCCGTGTCGCAGATATTCGATTGGGATGATTGGCAGGACGGCTACAACGAATACTGGAAGGACGAGGACAAACGCGGGCTCTTCAGGTTCTTCAAGAAGGAGGTTCTGGAGAGTTTCAAGACGTACCAGGTGCCCGTCATCGCTCTTGACCGCTCAACCTCGAAGGAAGCGGTCTGCGTCGTCTTCGAGAAGGTCAACACGGGCGGCAAACCTCTCGACGCCTTCGAGCTCGTCACGGCCATGTATGCCGCCGACGGGCACGAGCTGCGCAAAGATTGGTACGGCGACGGCAAAGCCGACGGCGGCCGACATGGCCGGTTTGCGTCAGCGCTGAAGCTGGCTGACGCCGAGAAGGGTATCCTAGCCGAGGTCGGAAACACCGACTTCCTGCAGGTCGTCTCCCTGTTCCATACACGTGAAAGGCGCAGACAGGCGGAAGCGGAAGGAAAACAGGGCAAAGAGCTTCCGCAGGTTACGGGAAACCGACAGGCGCTGCTCAACTTGCCGCTTGAGGCCTACCTTAAATACCGGGCCCAGGCGGAGCGCGGCTTCCTCACCGCCGCAAAATTCCTGCACATGCAGCACATCTACCGGATCTACGACCTTCCCTATCAGTCGCAGATCATCCCGCTCGCCGCCATCCTCGCCGACATAGGCGACGCATGGGAACACGAGGCGGTTCGGGCGAAGCTGGTCCAATGGTACTGGAACGGCGTGTTCGGCGAACTCTACGGCTCGGCTGTCGACACCCGCATCGCCAGGGACTTCATGGAAGTCCCGGCGTGGATCAAGGGCGGGCCGCCGCCGTCAACGGTGAGCGAAACCATCTTCCGCGCCGACCGACTGAAGACCATGCGCATGCGCCTGT
>NZ_RZOL01000709.1:0-1657 GCF_004022985.1 Mesorhizobium sp. M7A.F.Ca.ET.027.02.1.1
GTTCCAGAGCACTGATCGCATGATCCGTGGCTTCGCCTATGGCGGTATCGGGCCTGTGGATCCTCTCACGGGTGACCATCTCGGCGGCACGACCTATTTCAACGCGTCGGCGGAGGCCCAGTTCCCGCTGCCGGTGATTCCGGAGAGCTTTGGCTTGCGTGGTGCTGTCTTCGCGGACGCGGCAACGCTCTATGGAAGCAAGGTCGACACCGCTGGCGTCACTCAGGACTCGGTCGGCATGAAGTTGCGTGCCTCGGTCGGCCTCGGCCTGATGTGGGCATCGCCATTCGGTCCGATCCGTATCGACTATGCGATCCCGGTCAAGAAGGAAGCGCGCGACGACGTGCAGGAATTCAACTTCGGCATATCGACCCGCTTCTGATCGGCGGCCAACGATGCTCCCGGGTCCTCAGGGTCCGGGAGAAATGTTCCGACCTAGCTGGATATAGCTTCTGGAATGACCGATCCGGTGTTCTTCGCGCCATCACGCCGGTATACGGCGGGCGAAGTCGCGAATCTGACCGGCTCGGTGCTCGTCGATTCCGGCCACTCCGATATTTCGATCGAAGCACTCGCGCCTGCCAGCGAGGGCGGCGAGAATGCGCTCGTCTTTGTCGATGGCAAGCGTAATTCCGCGCTGATGCCGTCGTTGCGGGCAGCCGCGGTCCTGTGCCCGGCGGAATTTGCCGGCAAGGCGCCGGCAAGCGTTGCCGTTCTCATTCATCCGCGTCCACAACAGGCCTTCACGCTGATCGGGCGTCTGCTGTTTCCGAGGGCGGCGACACCAGGGCCAATGACCAGCGAAACCGGCGTCTCGCCGCACGCTCACGTCGATGCGACCGCGCATGTCGAAGCCGGTGCCGTCATCGAGGCCGGCGCGGTGATCGGGCCAGGCGCTTCGATCGGCAGCGGCACTGTCATCGCCCCGAATGCGGTGATTGGACAATCCTGCCAGATCGGCCGCGACGGCTATGTCGGTCCGGGCGCCAGCATCCAGTATGCCTTGATCGGCAATCGCGTCATCATTCATGGCGGCGCCAGGATAGGCCAGGATGGTTTTGGGTTCGTCGGCGGGGCCAAGGGGCCTGAGCGCGTGCCGCAGATCGGCCGTGTCGTTATCCAGGACGACGTCGAGATCGGCTCCAACACCACCGTCGATCGCGGCGCCATGTCCGATACGATCATCGGCCAGGGCACCAAGATCGACAATCTCGTGCAGATCGCCCATAACGTCCGCATCGGCCGCAATTGCATAATAGCCGGGCTTTCGGGTATTTCGGGTTCTGTGGTCGTAGGTGACAATGTCACCATGGGCGGCGGCGTCGGGCTTGCGGATCACCTGACCATTGGGACAGGGGCCAAGCTTGCCGCCAGAAGTGGATTTATGAGCAATGTCCCTGCAGGCGAGATCTGGGGCGGCTATCCGGCACAGCCGATGGCGGAAGCCATGCGGGAGATAGCCATGCTGCGCAAGCTCGCCAGGACCCGCAAACAGGGCGAGGGAGGCAATGGCTGACATGATCGCGTCGACGACGCTGGAGGCGGTCGACATTATGGGGCTGATGAAGCTCCTGCCGCACCGCTATCCGTTCCTGATGATCGATCGTATCGTCGACATCGATGGCGACGAATCCGCTGTTGGCATCAAGAACGTGAC
>NZ_RZOL01000070.1:0-20367 GCF_004022985.1 Mesorhizobium sp. M7A.F.Ca.ET.027.02.1.1
GTATGGAGGCCGGCGTCTCGCTGACCGAGATCCGCAATTTTGATCTCGTCCAGGTGATGGCACGGCGCGGTAAGGCGGCTGACATGGCCACGGCAGCGAAGGGTCGCTTTGGCGTTGCTGCTCCGGAAACGCCGACGGCAGTCGGCGCGGCGGACGCAACGCTGATCTGGTCGGGACCGGATCAGTTTTTCGTGCTGTCGAAGGGCAGCAAGCATTCGACTGAAGCACTCGCTCAGGCGTTTGCATCTTCCGCCTCGCTGTCCGACCAGTCGCATGCGCGCGTGCTGATCAGCATCTCGGGTGACAAGGTGCGGGCGATGCTGGCGAAACTGTCGTCGATCGATTTGCATCCCGATGCGTTTCCGGTTGGCGCGGCGGCGGCTACGTCGATTGACCACACCAGTGTCACGCTCAGGCGTGGGAATGATCGAGATGGCCTGGCGGTGTTCAACCTCCTGGTGTTCGCGACTTTTGCCGAGAGCCTGTGGCACACGATGCTGGACTCGGCCGCGGAGTATGGTGTGGTTATCGGCCATTCCGAGGAATTCTAGCCCGCCAATTGTGGACCTCGGCGCCGCCCCTCATTGCCCTGCCGGGCATTTCTCCCCGTGAACGGGGAGAAAGAAGCTGTTCGGAGTGCCGCGCTATTTCTGCAATGTTGGCGATTGGCGAAACCGGCGACGACAGCGTCCTTCGCCCCGTTTACGGGGAGAAGATGGCAGCAGCCAGATGAGGGGCAGCACCGACGTTTGGAAGATAGACTGGGAGGCCAATTCAATCCCAATTGACTGGGTTCGAAGCATCACCTTCACCTTGCCAAACGCACGCGCACTGCTATTCTTACCGCTAAAATAATTTCACACACAGGCAAACTTGTTTCTCGAACCGCAAGGCTGAAATGAGCCAGTCGCCCTACCCCGCAATTGCTGCCGGACCGCCGCGGCCGAGCCTCATCCTGAGGCCCGGCCAGATCGCGCTGCCGCCGGGCATGGAGCGTTATACGATCCATGGCAATGGCGCGGTGCTCATCGATATCGAGGCCGGCGACACGATCACCGTGCGCAATGTCGAGGGTGGCCAGGCCTGCGAGTTGCTGGCCTGGGACAGGACCGGCGCGACCGATCCCGGCATTTTCGGTGAAACATCGAACAGCAACGCTGCCGGCATCAAGGCGCTGTTGGCCGAGGACGACGACAGCCTCGCATCGCTGCGGAGCGGGCTCGCGCGCCGGCAAGTGCAGCTTGACCATGCCAAGGCGGTTCGCGTGTTCGGCGGCGCGACGCCCGCCGGCACCGAACAGGCTTTCACCGTCGCGCGCGATGGCGCGATGCTGATTGCGGCCCCCGGGGGGCCGATGCTGGTCGATGGTCACGACACGGCGACGCCGCTGACCGCCATCGTCCGCCGCGCCACGATCCGCTCGGCGGTGAAATCGCTACTGGCCGATCCGCTGGCCGACCCGGTGCTCGATTTGCGTGTCCATTCGGCGACGGCGGAGGCCTATTTCGTCAAGGCCGGCGACTATCTCCAGATCATCGATGTCGACGGGCGCCAGTGCACCGATTTCCAGTGCTTTTCGGCGCGCAAGCTGGACAGGGGACTGGATCATCCGCTCGACGTGACGACGACTCGCACGCTGATGGGTGCGAGCTACCCGATGCCCGGCCTGCATTCCAAATACTTTGACCAGGACATGGAGCCACTGGTCGAGGTGGTGCAGGACACATGCGGCCGGCACGACGCCTTCGCGCTCGCCTGCGCGGCCAAATATTACGACGACATCGGCTATCCCGGCCACACCAACTGCTCGGAGAATTTCAACGGCGCTCTGGCCGGCAAGGGCGTCAATCCCCGCGCGGGCTGGATGGCGATCAACTTCTTCTTCAACACGGCGATCGACGCGCATGGCGTCATGGTGTCCGACGAGCCGTGGTCGCGGGCGGGTGACTATGTGCTGCTCAGGGCGCTCACCGACATCGTCTGCGTGTCCTCCGCCTGCCCCGACGACACGACGCCGGCCAATGGCTGGAACCCGACCGACATCCATGTGCGGACCTATTCCGGCCAGCACAAATTCTCGCGAGCGATCGCCAGACGCATGACGCCCGATTCGGAACAGAAAATGACCCGCGAGACAGCTTTTCATTCGAGCTTTGCCAAGCACACCCGCAACTTCGGCGAGTACAGGGGCTATTGGCTCGCCAATTCCTTCGCCAAGGACGGGCCGATCGCGGAATACTGGGCCTGCCGGCAGGACGCGGTGATCATGGACCTGTCGCCGCTGCGCAAGTTCGAGGTTACCGGCCCGGATTCCGAGGCGCTGCTGCAATACACGCTGACCCGCGACGTCAAGAAGCTCGGTGTCGGCCAGGTGGTCTATTCGGCCATGTGCTACGAGCATGGCGGCATGATCGACGACGGCACCCTGCTGCGGCTCGGCAAGGACAATTTCCGCTGGGTCGGCGGTGACGATCTGTCCGGCGAATGGCTGCGCGAGACGGCGACGAAGCTCGGCCTCAACGTGCTGGTGCGCTCGTCGACCGACCAGATGCACAACGTCGCCGTCCAGGGTCCGAAGAGCCGCGACATCCTGCGAGAAGTGATCTGGACTTCGCCATTGCAGCCGTCGATCGACGAGCTCGAATGGTTCCGCTTCGCCGTCGCCCGCATTGGTGGCGGCAACGGCATTCCGGTCGTCGTCTCGCGCACCGGCTATACCGGCGAACTCGGCTACGAGATCTGGTGCCATCCGCGCGACGCCGAAAAGGTGTTCGACGCCATCTGGGAAGCCGGCCAGCCGCATGGGCTGAAGCCGATGGGGCTGCAGGCGCTGGACATGGTGCGCATCGAGGCCGGGCTGATCTTCGCCGGCTACGAATTCTCCGACCAGACCGATCCGTTCGAGGCCGGCATCGGCTTCACCGTGCCGCTGAAGAGCAAGACCGACGATTTCATCGGCCGCGAGGCGCTGATCCGCCGCAAGGAGCACCCGCAGACGAAGCTGGTCGGCCTCGACATCGACGCCAATGTCGACGTCGGCCATGGCGATTGCGTGCATGTCGGCCGCGCCCAGATCGGCGTGGTCACGTCGGGCATGCGCTCGCCGGTGCTGAACAAGACCATCGCGCTGGCCAGGCTCGACGTCACCCATTCGGCTGTCGGTACCGAGGTCGAGATCGGCAAGCTCGACGGCCATGCCAAACGGCTGCCGGCGCGCGTCGTCGCCTTCGCCCACTACGATCCGCAAAAGATCAAACCACGCTCCTGACGGCCTTCCTCCGAAGACAGTGAGGCAGTGCTGGCAGCCTGATAGGAATTTTTTCTTGACCTGCTGAGGGCAGCTATGCTACATATTCGTCCATGGTGCTGATTTGCGCCGGGACCCGCCTCCGGCGGGTTTTTCGTTTCCAGACCCCTGGTCCTTTTCCGAACAATCCTGCCCGCCAGTGTGAAGCTGACATGTTTCGCAAGCGTGATGTGCACGGCGCGACAATTCGCTTGACGTGAAAGCGCGCCGGATCAATCTTCACTCCTAAGAAAAAAATACGACTGAGTGGAAACACCAGCAGTCGATCAATGCATGCGTCGATGGTGAGCCTAGCGAAGCCGCGGCGGTCACGAACGGGGAACATCAAAATGGGGAACAGAGACATATGAGCACGATAACGACTGTCCTGGAGCCGCTTGCCGAAGGCAAGTTGCACCGAAATATCGACTGGCGCGGCGCCTTCTGGGTGGCGAGCGGCGTGCCTGCCCTCGTCCTGTTCTCGATCGGCGGCATTGCCGGCACGACCGGCACGCTGGCCTTCGCGATCTGGATCTTCTCCATGATCATGGGCTTCCTGCAATCCTTCACCTATGCCGAAATCGCCGGCCTGTTTCCGAACAAGTCGGGCGGCGCGTCGATCTACGGCGCCACCGCTTGGCTGCGCTATTCCAAGTTCATCGCGCCGCTGTCGGTCTGGTGCAACTGGTTCGCCTGGTCGCCGGTGCTGTCGCTCGGCTGCTCGATCGCCGCAGCTTATATCCTCAACGCGTTGGCGCCGGTGCCGCTGTTCACCGATGCCTCGCCCGAAGTCGTCGCCTATATCGCGGCGCATGCCGGGACGAGTGCCGCCGACGCCATCACGGCGGTGACCACCGCGGCAACGCCGGTGATCCGCAACTGGACGCTCTACAGCCACACGCTGGGGCCGGTCTCGTTCACCCTCAACGCGACCTTCTTCATCGGCGCGGTGCTGATGCTGATCATCTTCGCCATCCAGCATCGCGGCATCCTCGGCACTGCCAATGTGCAGAAATATATCGGCCTGCTGGTCATCATCCCGATGCTGATCGTCGGCGTCGTGCCGATCGTCACCGGCCAGATCAACTGGGCGAATTTTTCGCCGCTGGTGCCGCTGGCGGCCGCCTATGCGCCCGAGCCCGGCGCCTGGAACATTGCCGGCTGGACGCTGGTGCTTGGCGGCATGTTCATCGCCGCCTGGTCGACCTACGGTTTCGAGACCGCCGTCTGCTACACCTCGGAGTTCAAGAACCCGGGCACCGACACGTTCAAGGCCATCTTCTATTCCGGCCTTTTGTGCATGCTGCTGTTCATCCTGGTGCCGTTCACCTTCCAGGGCGTGCTTGGCCTCAACGGCATGCTGGCGACACCGATCGTCGACGGCTCCGGTGTCGCCGACGCGCTGGCCGGCATGGTCGGCGGCGGGGCGCTGATCCACAGCCTCTTGGTGATGCTGATGATCCTGGCTCTGGTTCTGTGCATCATGACGGCCATGGCCGGCTCTTCACGCACGCTCTACCAGGGCTCGGTCGATGGCTGGCTGCCGCGCTATCTCAGCCATGTCAACGAACATGGCGCGCCGACGCGGGCAATGTGGACCGATCTCGTCTTCAACCTGATCGTGCTGGCCATCGCCTCTGCCGACGCGACGAGCTTCTTCTTCATCCTCGCCGTGTCGAACTGCGGCTATATCATCTTCAACTTCCTCAACCTCAATGCCGGCTGGATCCACCGCATCGACAACGGCCATATCGCCCGGCCTTGGAAAGCACCGAGCTGGTTGCTCGGCGTCGGCGCGATCTTCGCCTATGTCAACATGATCTTCATGGGCGCGGGAGCCAAAGTTTGGAACCCGATGGCGCTGTGGGCCGGCCTGATCACGGCAGCCCTGATTATCCCGGTGTTCTGCTTCCGCCATTACATCCAGGACAAGGGCAAGTTCCCCGACCACATGCTGGCCGATCTCGGCATGACGGGGGCCGACCTCTCGGTCAAAAAGGCGGGCATACTGCCCTACCTGACCCTGGTAGCCGGCGTGGTGGTGATGCTGCTCGCCAACTGGTTCTTCGTCATCTGACCTCGTAAAAGTGAAAAGGATCGGGCGCGCTTCGGCGCGCCCGATCCTTTTCGACTGGCGTGATCGATCTATTCGGCGGCCAATGCCAGTTGCGGCTTTTTGGTTTCCTGACTCAGTTCCAGATCGTCGGTCCGCCCCTCCGCCCCGCGCTTCTTCGGCTCCCGGCCGAAGAACAGGGCGTACCCGGCAGGCAGGACCAGGATGGTCAGCACCGTGGCAACGAGGATGCCGCCCATCATGGCGTAGGCGAGCGGACCCCAGAAGACGCCGCGCGAGATCGGGATCAGCGCCAGTACCGCCGTCAGCGCCGTCAGCGTGATCGGCCGGAAACGGCGAACGGCCGAACCGATGATCGCCTCGTAGCGGTCCATGCCCGCGGCGATGTCCTGGTCGATCTGGTCGACCAGGATGATCGAGTTGCGCATGATGATGCCGAGCAGCGCGATGACGCCGAGAATGGCGACAAAGCCGAACGGCGCGCCGCTGATCAAGAGTGCCGCGGCAGCACCGATAATGCCAAGCGGACCGGTCGCCAGCACCAGCATCGCCTTGCCGAAGTTCTGCAGCTGGATCATCAAAAGCACGACGATGACGGCCAGCATGATCGGCGCCTTGGCGGCGATCGAAGCCTGGCTTTCCGCCGAATCCTCCGCACCGCCCTGGATCTCGACCTTGTAGCCGGGCGCCAATCCGTTACGCAGGCCCTGCATATCCTTGTACAGTTTGGTGACGACGTCATTGGACTGCACGCCGTCGGGCAGCGTTGCCCGCACACTGATGGTCGGCAGACGGTCGCGGCGCCACTCGATGCCTTGCTCCAGCACCGGCACCACCTTGGCAACCTGCGACAGCGGCACGAAGCCACCGAAGTCGGTCGGGATATAGACCGAGTCGACCGAGGACAGCAGGCTGCGGCTGGCATCCGGCTCGCGGGCGACGATGGACACCGTCTCCTCGCCGTCGCGGAAGTCGTCGAGCGGCGCGCCGGACATTGCCGCCTGCAGCATCTGGCGGATGCGCTGCGAGGTGACGCCGAGTGCGCGGGCACGATCCTGGTCGATGACCAGCTTCATCGCCGGAACCGGCTCCAGCCAGTCATCATGCACGGCGCCAAGCAGCGGATCCTCACGGAACTTCGCCTTCACCTGGTCGGCGATGCGGCGCACTTCCTGGCGATCCGGCCCCATGACGCGCATCTGCACCGGCCAGCCGGTCGGCGGGCCGAGGAACAGACGATCGACCTTGGCACGGATGGATGGGAAGTCTTCAGCCAGAACGGTGCGCAACTTGACGATCAGCCGTTCGCGGGCCGGTTCGTCATTGGCCATGACGAGCAGCTGGGCGAAGTTGGGGTTGCTCAGCTGCTGGTCGAGCGGCAGGAAGAAGCGCGGCGCGCCTTCGCCGATATAGGTGGCGATGAAACGCTTGTCCTTGTCGTCCATCATCTTGGTTTCGAGCGCCTTGGCCTGCGCCTCGACTTCCTTGATGCTGGTGCCTTCCGGCAGCCAAAGGTCGACGAGGATTTCCGGCCGCGACGATTGCGGGAAGAAGTTCTGCGGAATGAACTGGAAAGCCCACAGGCTGGTGCCGAAGGTGACCAGCGTCATCACCAGGACGATGATGCGATGGCGCACGGCCCAGCTGACGGTAGCACGAAGCCGGCGATAGAAACGCGTGTCGAAGACATCGTGATGGCTGCCGGCATGCTTGCGCTGCTTGAGGATCATATTGCCGAGCCATGGCGTGAAATAGACCGCGACGAACCAGGAGACGATCAGCGCGATGCCGACGACATAGAACAGGGTGCGGACATATTCGCCGGCGGTCGAGGCCGCGAAGCCGACCGGAATGAAGCCGGCTGTGGTGATCAGCGTGCCGGTCAGCATCGGGAAGGCGGTCGAGGAATAGGCGAAACTCGCCGCCTCGACCTTGACCATCCCCTCCTCCAGCTTGCGCTCCATCATCTCGACGACGATCATCGCGTCGTCGACCAGAAGACCGAGCGCGATGATCAGCGCGCCGAGCGAGATGCGCTGCAGGTCGATGCCGAGTTCGTACATGATGGCGAAGGTCGCAGCCAGCACCAGCGGGATGGCGATGGCGATGACCAGGCCAGAACGCCAGCCTATCGACAGGAACGAGACGACGAGCACGATCAGCAACGCTTCGCCGAGCGCATGCATGAACTCGGCCACCGCATCGGTGACGACGCCCGGCTGGTCGGAGATCTGGTCGACCGCAACGCCGTAGGGCAGCGCCTCTTCGAAGCGCTTGTAGGTGGCCTCGACATCCTTGCCGACGTCGGTAACCTTGAAGCCCTTGGCCATGACGACGCCCAACTGCACGCTGTCGTGACCGTTGAAGCGGTATTTGCGCTGGAACGGATCTTCCAGCCCCGAGGTCACCGTGGCGATGTCGCCCAGCCTTGTGACCTGGCCGCCGGCGCGCAGGCGCAGGTTCCGGATATCCTCGACCTTGCCGACATCGCCCTCGACGGAGATGCGTACCGAGTTGGTGCCGGTATCGACGGAGCCGGCCGGGTCGACATTGTTCTGTCCCTTGATCGCATTCTGCAGATCGGTCAGCGTCAGGCCGCGTTCGGCCAGGGCCTTGGACGAGACGTCGATATAGAGCTTTTCCGGCTGGTCGCCGATGATGACGGCCTTCTCGACGCCGGGCGTCGTCAAAAGCATGTCGCGCGCCTGGATGGCGAACTTCTTCAGTTCGGGATAGCTGAAGCCGTCGCCGCTGATCGAATGCAAGGTGATGAAGGTGTCGCCGAACTCGTCGTTGAAATACGGGCCGAGCAGGCCCTGCGGCAGGTCGCCCTGGATATCGCCCACCTTCTTGCGCACCTGGTAGAAGGCGTCGGTCACCTCGGCGGTGTTGGTGTCGCCCTTGATCTGCACGGTGATGATGGCGCTGCCAGCGCGGGTGAAGGAGCGCACGAAATCGAGATGCGGCGTTTCCTGCAGCTTGCGTTCGATCTTGTTGACGACCTGGTCTTCCATCTCCTTGATCGAGGAGCCCGGCCAGATCGCCTGGACGACCATGATCCGGAAGGTGAAATCGGGATCTTCCTTCTGGCCCATACGCATCAGGCCGAGCGCGCCGGAAATGATGATCAGGCCGAACAGGAACCGCGCAATGGCGGGATGGCCGATTGCCCAGCGCGACAGGTTGAAGGGCCGCTTCTCTTCCGTGGAATTGGTCATCGACGCTGGTCCATCTATCTAGCGCATCAAAATCGAGGTTTCATAGTGGCTTCCGGGCGGCAAGGCTCTCCGAGCGGAGAAGCACTCATCGCGGTGGGACGCGAGATCGATGTGGGGGTTACATCAATCGAGCGTCTCGGTCGGGCGCCTGCCGCCCGGAAACCAACGACTGCGGGAACGCGCAGCCGGTTGTCTGTCGTCAGCGCACCTGCTTGGCGTCGCCGTCTGCCGCGGATGCCGATTGCAGCGCCGCATCACCAGCGAGCTTCACCTTCAGGTTTTCGGTCATGAATTGCGTGCCGGCGGCGACCACGACATCGCCGGGTTTCAAACCCTCTGCAACACGCACGCCATCGGCGGCGAACTCGGCAACCTTGATCGGACGGGCATGAACGGTGTCGGCGCCACGGTCGACGGTCCAGACGATCGATTGGGTGCCTTGCTCGGCCAATGCGCTCAGCGGGATCGAGACCAGCTGCCGCTCATTGGCCGCCGAGGCTTCGATGCTGGCGGTCATGCCGAGCAGCACACGCGGATCGTTTGGCAGGCTGACGCGGACGGCAAAGGTGCGTGACTGCGGATCGGCGCTACCGGCGACTTCGCGGACCTTGCCATCGAGCGCCAGCGCATCGTCTGACCAGAAGCCTGCCTTGACTGCCTTGCCCGGCTTGAATTCGGCGATTTCCATTTCGGGGACGGCGATCAGCACTTCCTTCTCGCCGTCGACGGCGACAGTGACAACCGGCGTGCCGGAACCGACGACCTGGCCGACGTCGGCACTGACCGTGGTGACGATGCCATCCCTGTCGGCCTTGAGATCGGTATAGCCGACCTGGTTCTTCGCCTGAGCAAGTGTCGAAAGGGCGGAATCACGGGTGGCGACCGCTTGGTCATAGGTCAAGGTCGCCTGTTCGAGTTGTGATTTCGGGGCAAAATTCTTGGCAAAAAGCTGCTCGGCTCGCTTGCGGGCAAGCTCCACGGTCTCGACCTGCCGCTCGGCGGCATCGAGCGCTGCCTGCGCGCTCTTGACCGAGAGGTCGTAGTCAATGGGATCGATGCGGGCGAGCACATCGCCCGCGGCCACATGCTGGCCGATATCGACGAGGCGCTCGGTGATCTTGCCATTGACGCGGAACGCCAGAGCGCTCTCGGTGCGGGCTCGCACCGAGCCGGAATAGGAGAGCGTGCGGGTGTCGTGCACCTTCGCGATCTCGACAACCTTGACGGGACGGATGATATCCTTGACTTCGGCTTTTTCCTGGCTGCAGCCGGCAAGCCCGAGAGTGGCGACGATCAGGCCGGCAACTGGCAGCTTGCGAAGGATGGAATTGGACAAAGACATCTTGGTACTCCGACTGGAGATGAATGGCCGACAACCGGCTGGCGGGGGCTATTACTTCAGAGCTCTGATCGCATAGTCGATCAGATCGTCGGGCATCGCCCGGTTGGTCTTGGCAAGGCACTGCGCCACCATTTGCGGATGGCACAGGATGACCGTTGCGGCACCGAAGCAGCGCGACGCGGTCACCGGGTCCTGTTGTCTGAACTCACCGGCCTCGATGCCGTCGCGGATCACCTCCGCAAACAGGTCGTGAATGCTGTCGACATGCTTGTCGATCACACTCCAGTCCCGTTCGAGGGCGACGATGACCATCTCGTGGACCTTCTGGTCGTCGAGCATGACCTCCATCGTCATCTTGTATTGCGCATGCACGTAACGCCGAAGCCGCTCCTCGGCGCTGATCGGCAGGCGCGAAATCTCGTAGGCCATCTTGTAGCTGGCGCCGAGCATACGGCCGCAGACGGCCTGGTGGATTTCGACCTTGGAGGCGAAGAAACGGTAGATGTTGGCGGGCGACATGCCGAGCTCACGCGCGATGTCGGCGACATTGGTCTTGCCGTAGCCATAGTGCCGGAACAGGCGCTCGGCGCAATCGAGAATGCGCGTTACATTTTCCTGTCGGGCGGCTTCGGCGACTATGGTGGCGGCTTCGGACATGATCCTCTATCGATTTACGAGTGATGAATTTCGATTTTCGTCACTCGTAAATTGAAAAGAGCGACCTGTCAATGCGGATTCGGTGTACACGTACGAATGATGACAGATGGTGACAGGGAACCGACGAAAGTCGCGGAGGCTTTGCCCAATCGCAAAGGTCGTAACTGGAGGAGAGCAGCGACGAGGCTTAAGTCCCCCTCGCCATCTCGCGCAACCGGAATTTCTGGATCTTGCCGGTCGAGGTCTTCGGGATTTCGGCGAAGATGACCGCCTTCGGCACCTTGAACCGGGCAAGCAGCGCGCGGCAGTGATCGATGATCTCGGCTTCGGTCGCGGCCTTGCCGGGCTTCAGCTCGACATAGGCAACAGGCACCTCGCCCCATTTGTCGTCGGGCCTGGCGACGACGCCGCAAGAGGCAACCGACGGGTGCTTGTAGAGCGCGTCCTCGATCTCGATAGAGGAAATGTTCTCG
The DNA here is from genome assembly GCF_004022985.1 of Mesorhizobium sp. M7A.F.Ca.ET.027.02.1.1. Taxonomy (NCBI): domain Bacteria; kingdom Pseudomonadati; phylum Pseudomonadota; class Alphaproteobacteria; order Hyphomicrobiales; family Phyllobacteriaceae; genus Mesorhizobium; species Mesorhizobium sp. M7A.F.Ca.ET.027.02.1.1. The sequence goes on from NZ_RZOL01000070.1 coordinate 11,051, forward strand.
CCACCGGAGATGATGATGTCCTTGGAGCGGTCCTTCAACTGGATGTAGCCATCGGGGTGCATGACGCCGAGATCGCCGGAGTGGAACCAGCCGCCGGCGAAGGCCTCGTCGCTCGCCTTGCGGTTCTTCAAATAGCCTTTCATGACGATGTTGCCGCGGAACATGACCTCGCCGATGGTCTCACCATCGGCCGGTGTGGTCCGCATCGTCTCGGGGTCCATGACGGTCAGGCCTTCGAGCGCCGCATAGCGCACGCCCTGCCGCGCCTTCCTGGCACTGCGCTCGCCCTTTTCGAGATCATCCCAGGCGCCATGCCATTCGTTGACGACCGCCGGACCATAGGTCTCGGTCAGGCCGTAGAGGTGGGTGACGGCAAAGCCGGCATCGGCCATCCCCGACAGCACCGCTTCCGGTGGCGGAGCTGCCGCGGTGTTGAAGGTGACAGTCTGCGGGAATTCGCGCTTGTCCTCCTCCCTGGCATTGATCAGCACCGACATGACGACTGGGGCGCCGCACAGATGGGTGACGCCGTGATCGGCAATCGCATCGTAGATCGGCTTCGGCCGCACCCAGCGCAGGCAGACATGGGTGCCGGCCTGGACAGCGAGCGTCCAGGGAAAGCACCAGCCATTGCAGTGGAACATCGGCAGCGTCCAGAGATAGACCGCGTGCTTGGCCATGCCCGCATGAATGGTGTTGGTGTAGGCCATCAGCGCGGCACCGCGATGGTGGTAGACGACGCCCTTCGGATTGCCTGTCGTTCCGGAAGTGTAGTTGAGCGAGATGGCGTCCCACTCGTCGTCGGGCATCGACCAGGCGAAATCCTCGGCGCCGCCTGCGACAAACGCCTCATAGTCCAGCGTGCCAACCCGCTCGCCCTTCGGATACGGCGCGTCGTCGGCGTATTCGGGATCGTCATAGTCGATGACCAGCGGCTTGACCTCGGTCAGTTCCAGGGCCTGCCTGACAACGCCGGAGAATTCGCGGTCCACGATCAGCACCTTGGTCTCGGCATGATCGAGTTGGAAGGCGATGACCGCGGCATCGAGGCGGGTGTTGAGCGAATGCAGCACCGCCTTGGTCATCGGCACGCCGAAATGCGCCTCCAGCATCGGCGGCGTGTTGGACAGCATGACGGTGACGGTGTCGCCCTTGCCGATGCCGCGCCTGTCGAGCGCGGAGGCAAGCTTCAGCGACCGATGCCAGAAAGTGCGATAGTCGATGCGCTGGCGGCCGTGAATGATGGCGACATGGTCGGGATAGGTCTTGGCCGCGCGCTCAAGATAGGTGAGCGGTGTCAGCGGTTGATGGTTGGCCGCGTTCTTGTCGAGATCCTGTTCGTAAGGACTGCCCATCCCATGCTCCCCCCGCGGTTTCTTTCAGACGTTCTAATCACAGGCTCGGGCCGCGTCACCACAAACGATGCCACGAGAGAGCGCATTTGGCACAATGATGAACCAGATTCGGCGTAAGCGGGAGTATCGCATACCTCTGCCCAGTTTGACTTTTGTCGAGAGCCGTGAATAATGTCAGCCGAGGAGACGGCATGGCGATCCGACCGGCAGAACAACTCATCCACAAGGCCGCCTGGCTCTACTATGCCCATGGCCTGCGGCAGGACCAGGTGGCGAGCCAGCTTAACATTTCCCGTGCCTCGGTCGCCATGTATCTGCGCAAGGCGCGCGAGACCGGCATCGTCAACATCTCGACCTCGACCCAGCTTTTCACCGACGACGTGCTGGCGCGCAAGCTCGAGGATGCGTTGAGCCTCGACGCCGTCTGGATCGCGCCGGAGAATGATCATATTGCCGACCCATCGACGGAAATCGCCGTGCTGGCGGCGAGCGTCTTTCTCGAACTGGTCAAGAAGGGCGACCGCATCGGCGTCGCCTGGGGCCGCACCGTCTATATGATCGCCGACGTGATGTCCTATGCCGATCTACAGGATGTCACGGTGGTGCAGCTCTGCGGCAATCTCGGCGCGCCCTATTCCTATCGCCCCGACCAATGCACCATGGAAATCGCGCGGCGGCTCAACGCCAAGGGGCTCAATTTCTACGCGCCGCTGGTGCTGTCGACGGAAGAACTCGCGCGGGCGCTGCGTGCCGAGCCGGTGATCCGGGAACAATTGTCGGGTGTCAGCGAATGCGACCTGGCGTTATACTCGGTCGGCGCGGTCGACGCCGACAGCCATCTGGTCAAATGCGGCGCGCTGACGCCAAACGAAATGGCGGATTTGCGTAGCCAAGGCGCTGCCGGCGTGATTGCCGGGCAGATCATAGACGCCGAAGGCAAGGTGCTCGGCTGCGGTTATAACCGCCGGGTGATCTCCGCCGAACTTGCCTCGCTGCGCGCCATCACCAGGCGGTTGGTGGTGGTGCAGGAGGACAGCAAGTTCGAACCGCTGCTCGCGGCGATCGCCGGCGGCCTTTGCACGCATCTGGTGGTCGGCGCGCACATGGCGCAGCGGCTCCTGGACCATGCGGCTGCCACCATAGAAAAGGCCTCCTAGAAATCCTCCTCTCCGCTGCCGGCGCATTGTCATCAAAGCGTCGCGGCAATCCTGTTTCACCAACAAAGACAGCAACCGGACGAAGCGAACATGAAGAATTTGTGGAATGACGAAGCAGCCGAAAATCTCGTCGCAGACTACGCGAAAAAGGGTGTCGGCCGCGACCTGGCGCTGCGCGTCTACACGACCCGGCTGCTCGGCGGCGAACCACGGCTGGTCCTGCATGGCGGCGGCAACACCTCTTGCAAGACGACGGCAACCGACCTCGTCGGCGACCAGTGGGACGTGCTGTGCGTCAAGGGCAGCGGCTGGGATATGGGCGTCATCGAGCCGCAGGGCCTGCCGGCGGTCAAGCTCAAGCCGTTGCTCAAGGCGCGCGCGCTGAACAGGCTGGCCGACGAGGACATGGTTGCCCTGCAACGCGTCAACCTCATCGATCCGTCCTCGCCCAACCCGTCGGTCGAGACGCTGCTGCATGCCTTCCTGCCGCACAAATTCGTCGACCACACGCACTCGACCGCCATCCTCGCCATCGTCGACCAGGAGGACTCCAAACCTCTGGTGAAGACGGTTTTCGGCGCCAAGATGGGCTATGTGCCTTACATCATGCCCGGCTTCGACCTCGCCAAGGCGGCGGCCGACATCTTCGACGCCGACCCTGATGTCGAAGGCCTAATCCTGGACAAGCACGGCATTTTCACCTTCGGCGACGACGCCAAACAGGCCTACGACCGGATGATCCACTATGTGAATGTCGCCGAGGACTTCATTGCCGCAAGCGGCAAGCCGAAGGCGGCAAAGGCGGCCTTGCCGGCAAGCCTCGCGACACCGGCGTCCATCGCGCCGATGCTGCGTGGTGCGGTGGCGGTGGCGCGCGGCGAAGGCCGCTTCGACCGCATGGTCAGCGATTTCCGCACTTCGCCGGCAATTGTCGATTTCATCAATTCGGCCGAGATCGCCGACTATGCCGGACGCGGCGTGTCGACACCGGATCTGTCGATCCGCATCAAGACCGGCCCAATGGCGCTGCCGGCGCCCGATGCTGACAAGGCCGGCGACTACAAGGCGGTGATCAAGAGCCATGTCGACGCGTTCGCCAAGGATTATCGCGCCTATTTCGAAACCAATGATGCGCTCGACGACGTCAAGCGCACCATGCTCGACCAGATGCCGCGGCTGACGCTGGTGCCGGGCCTCGGCATGTTCGGCCATGGCCGCACGCTGAAGGACGCGAAGATCGCCTCGGACGTCGGCGAGATGTGGATCGAGGCGGTGCGCGGCGCCGAGGCGGTCGGCCGTTTCCACCCGCTCTCCAAGGCCGATCTGTTCCCGCTGGAATACTGGTCGCTGGAACAGGCCAAGCTCGCCTCCAACAAGCCGAAGCCACTGACTGGCCAGGTGGTGCTGATCACCGGCGGCGCCGGCGCGATCGGTGCAGCGACAGCCAAATTGTTCGCCGACAATGGCGCCCATGCCGTCGTCGTCGATCTCGACGCCGAAAAGGCTGCCGATGCGGCGAAGAAAGCCGGCAACAATTCGATCGGCGTCGCCGCCGACATCACCGACCCGGCGCAGGTGCGTGCCGCCTTCGACAGGGCGGTCGCCGTGTTCGGCGGTGTCGACATCCTGGTTTCCAATGCCGGCGCCGCCTGGGAAGGCCGCATCGGCGAGCTCGACGACGCACTCCTGCGCAAGAGTTTCGAGCTCAATTTCTTCGCCCACCAATCGGTGGCGCAGAATGCCGTGCGCATCATGCTCGAGCAGGGCACAGGCGGCGTGCTTTTGTTCAACACCTCCAAACAGGCGGTGAACCCCGGCCCGAAGTTCGGCGCCTATGGCGTGCCGAAGGCGGCGACACTGTTCCTGTCCAGGCAATACGCGCTTGACTATGGCGCGCATGGCATCCGCTCCAACGCCGTCAACGCCGACCGCATCCGCTCGGGGCTTCTGACCGACGCCATGATCGCCAGTCGCTCAGGCGCGCGCGGCGTGTCGGAGAAGGACTACATGTCCGGCAATCTGCTCGGCCAGGAAGTGACGGCGCAGGACGTGGCGCAGGCCTTCCTGCATCACGCGCTGGCCGACCGCACCACCGCCGATGTGACGACCGTCGACGGCGGTAATATCGCGGCAGCGTTGCGCTGACGTAGAGATCCGTCCAGACGAAAGGTGCGGTGCAACTCCGAAGCTTGCTCGAGAAGGGGCGGTTGGGAACTTTCGACCCGACCGGCCATTGAGATCGAGCAAGGTCAAGCAGCTAAATTGTTGCCGGGAGTTCCCTCATGCCAACCGATGACTGGTCCCTGCCCGAACGCTTTATTTTTTCGGGTCACCCGATCGCATGGGGAACGATCGGCGACGGGCCGCCGGCGGTCTTGCTTCATGGTACCCCGTTCTCGTCGGTGGAATGGCGGCGGATTGCAGCTTGGCTCGGGCAACGGCGCCGGATCTACTATTTCGACATGCTCGGCTACGGGCAATCCGCCAAGCCCGACGCGGACGTGTCGCGCGGCTTTCAAAACGAGTTGTTCGCGGCGCTCTACGCTCACTGGGAGCTGGAGTGGCCCGACATCGTGGCGCATGACTTCGGCGGCTCCGTCGCGTTGCGCGGCCACCTGCTCAACGGGCTCGATTATCGCTCTCTGGTGCTGATTGATCCGGTCGCGATCAGCCCTCAGGGATCGCCCTTGGTTCAAGCGGCAAAAGAACACGAGAAAGCGTTTGCCGGTCTGCCGGCCTATATCCATGAAGCCATGCTTCGCGCCTATATCGGCGGCTCTGTCGCGAACGCGTTGCGCGCGGACGAAATGCAGCTCTATCTGCAGCCATGGCTTGGAGACGAGGGACAGAAGGCTTTTTGGCGTCAGATCGCACAGATGGACGACAAGTACAGTCGAGAGGTCGAGTGGCGGTACGACGAGATACGTTGCCCTGTGACGATCCTGTGGGGTGAAGACGACGAGTGGATTCCGCTCGACGACGGGCGAGAACTGGCGCGCCGCATCCCCGGTGCGCCGTTCATCACAGTTCCAAATGCCAAACATCTCGTTCAGGAAGACGCGCCGGAGGCAATAATCTCGACTGTGCTCGACTTCTGGAACGACCAGCATCCTTCGGCCGCCGCGAAACCCCTGCTACAGCAACTCTAGAATGTGTTTCCAGGCCCTGGTTCCCAGCCTCGAATCAGCCTCGTCACTGCCGCCATGCTCATGCGACACCGAGCGCGGCGTGGTTTCCCCCGGCAAGAGAATACGGTGCCCCGCATCCGGCGATGAAACGAGGTGGGTGACCTTGCCGGCTTTGCCGCGCCGCCGGACAATCTCTTCCGCGAACCATAGGGAGGGCCACAGCGCATCGTCGCCACCCGCGACAAGCACAATCTCGGCCGATATCTTTTCCACGGGAATGGTCGCGGCATTCGCCTCCCGCTTGAAGGTTTTCATGCTGCGTTCGAATAACCCGCTGTAAGACACCAGACCATCCACCTGCTTGGGTGCCCAATCCGGATCTGTCGGCACGAATGGCAGGGGAATACCGTCGAGCGACCATGAGGATCGTTCAGGCCAGCTGAAGCCATCCCGGCCCGCGCCGATATTTCCCCAAACCACCGATGACGGGCTGATCGCGACCACAGCGTTGACACGCTGATCATGGACCGCTGCGCACAATGCGGCCTCGGCACCCTTGGATGTGCCGACATAGACGATGCGGTGGCATCCCGTTCCAATGAGATAGTCGGTCGCCGCAAAGAAGGTTTCGAGGGGAATTTCGCATATTCCAGGAGGCTGTCCCTCACCGCCAAACCATCGCAGGGCAAGGCCGACGAACCCTGGTTTGCAAAGAGCCGTGCGCGCCCGACATCGATGCGGCCACTCGACCCACCCAACACCACGACACCGGTGGTGGCCTGCGGGCATCGAAACAAGGTTCCGGCGACGGCGCCGGACAGGTCTTCCTCGATTGCCGCCTGGACTTCCATATAAGCACCGTACCTTGGGCCGGAGCCTGGCGCCGGCTGCAGATATTCAGCAAAAAGGCCGCCTGCAGCAAGCGGCTGCAGGCGGCCTTCGATAGCGAAACCTACTTGGCGTTCGGGTTCGGCATCCAGGCCGGCATCGCGACATCGGCATGGGCGAACTGCGGCAGCTTGGCCGACAGGTCTTCCATGTTCTTGATGTCCTTGTCGATGAGGTCCTTCTGGGTGATCAGCGTCGGCGGCACGACGACGTTGTGGCCGGGATCTTCGCCGGCCAGCAGCTGCGCCAGCGCACGCACCGAGACCTGGCCGACGACGGCCGGATTGGTCGCGGCGGTCGCGGCCCAGGCGCTGTCGGGCTCACGCATCGCAGCGATATCGGACGTCGAGATATCGGCCGAATAGATCTTGATGCCCTTGTTCAAGCCCGCTTCGTCGACGGCGATCTTCACGCCCTTGGCGAATTCGTCATAGGGAGCGAACATCACCTTGATGTCGGGATGCGCCGTCAGCACCGAACGCGCCTGGTTGGCGACGGAGTTGGCGATCGGATTGTCGAGCGTGCCGAACATCGCGACTTCCTTGATGCCGGCATATTTCTTCTTCACGTCGACCCAAGTCTCGTTGCGGCGGTCGAGCGGCGCGATGCCGGCGACATAGACATAGCCGGCATTCCAGCTCTCGCCATTGTCCTTGACAGCCTGCTCGAGCGCGAGGCGCGCCAGGTCGCGGTCGGACTGTTCGATCTGCGGGATCTTGGGATTTTCGACATTGACGTCGAAGGCCACCACCTTGATGCCGGCGTCGACCGCACGCTGTGCGGCGTCCTTCATCGATTCCGTCAGGCCGTGCTGGATGATGATGCCCTGCACGCCGAGCGCGATGGCCTGATCGACCATGTCGGACTGAAGGGCGGCATCCTGGCGGCTGTCGAGGACACGCAGGTCGATGCCGAGCGCCTTCGACTGCGCCTCGACGCCCGAGAGATAGGCCTGGAAGAAGTCGCCGGTCGAGAGATAGCGCACCAGCGCGATCTTGACGCCGGGCTTGTCGAAAGGCGCCGGCTTGTCCGCGGCAAAAGCCGGGACCTGCATCAGCATGGTTGCGCCGGCCAATCCGAGCGCCACCTTCCCCAGAAGTCTTCTTGTAATGCTCACTTTGTTTTCCTCCACTCTTGTTGAACCCAAATCCTGTTCCGGTCGAAAGCTACCTCCTGCCCCTGCCCGAAAGCGCAAAGGTGAAGACAAGGGCGACGACCAGAACCACGCCCTTGACGAAATCCTGCGTATAGTAAGGCGCGTTCATCATCGTCAGACCTTGCAGCAAGATGCCGACGAACAGCGCACCGATGGCAGTGCCGAAGGCGTTCGGCTTGGCGGCACCTAGCACCGCGTAGCCGATCAGTGCCGCGGCGACCGCATCGAGCAGCAGATTATTACCCGAGGCGATGTCGCCGCGTCCAAGCCGGGCAGCGAGCAAAATACCGCCGATCGAGGCAAAAACTCCTGAAATAACGTAGGCCCAGATCTTGTATGCCTTGACAGGCGCACCGGCGAGTTCGGCGGCGCGCTCATTGCTGCCGACGGCATACATCATGCGACCGAAGCGGGTGTATTCGAGGAAGAACCAGATCAGCACGGCGAGCACGAGCAGCACGACTACCGACACCGGAATCAGGTTCGGGATGAAGAAGTCGAAGCGGTGGCGGCCGAGCGCCAGGAAGGCGTCGGAGAATTTGCCATTGGCGACCGAACCGTCCGGCATGGTCATGCCGGTGGCGATCGAGCGGCCTTCGGTTGGAATGCGCTGCAGGCCGACGAGCAGGAACATCATGCCGAGCGTCGCCAGCAGATCGGGCACACGCATGTAGACGATCAGCCAGCCATTGATCAGGCCGACAATGGCGCCGATGAGCAGGCAGACGACGACCGCGACAAGGGCGTTCTGCTCCAGCACCACCATCACATAGGCGGCCGCCATCATGGCTGATGTAGCGACCGAGCCGATCGACAGATCGAAGCCGCCGACAACCAGCGTGGCGGTGACGCCGAGCGCCAGCACGCCGGTGATGGCGACCGACTGGAAGATGAAGACGGCACTTTGCGGCGAAACGAAACCGTCGGCGGCGATCGAGAAATAGGCGACGAGCCCGAACAAGAGCACGATGAACCCGTAGCGGATGGCGTGGTCGCGCAATGTCATTCGGCGCTCCCGCGCGCTGCTGCCGTCTTTACCCAACCCGAACCCATGCTCTCTCCATTCCAATTCCTATCGCCCGCGCTCAGGCCGCACTGTGCAGCGGCCCGCCGGCGACCTCGGCCAGCAGGCGGTCGAGATCGACATCGGCATTGCGGTGTTCGCCGACGATGGTCTGTTCCGACATGACCAGGATGCGATCGGCGGTCTCCAGGGCCTCGTCGAGTTCTGTGACGAACAGCAGCGTGGCGCGTCCGTTTGCACTGGCCCTGAGCTTGGCGGCAATGTCGCGCCGGGCCGAGATATCGACGCCCTGAAACGGCTCATCCAGAATGAACAGCCTTGCCTCCTGCGCCATCCAGCGGGCGACCATCACCTTCTGCTGGTTGCCGCCGGACAGCTCCGACATCTCGTCCTTCTCGGAACGGCAGACGATGCTCAGTTCCTCGATCTGCCGGCGTGCCGTGGTGCGTTCGAGGCGGCGCCTCAGGATGCCGAAGCGCGACATGCGCTTGTGAAACGGCAGGCTGATATTTTCCTGGATGTTGAAGCCTTGGACGATGCCATTCTCGCCGCGGTCCTTGGCGACGAGGAACACGCCGGCGGCGATCGCTTCGCCGGCTGTTTCAGGTG
>NZ_RZOL01000710.1:0-1647 GCF_004022985.1 Mesorhizobium sp. M7A.F.Ca.ET.027.02.1.1
GTTCTATGTAGATGCAGCCGGCCGGCAGCGTTTCCGTTGCCTTCAGCTTCGGAGAATAGCGGTAGAGCGTCGAGCAATAGGGGCAGACTTTTTCGTTGTCGTCGCCCATGTCCAGAAACACATGCGGGTGGTCGAAAGGCGGATTGGCGCCCGTGCACATGAATTCCTTCACGCCGATGTCGATTGCCTGATAGCCCGCATCGTTCTGAAAATGGGGAACGGAACCGCCTGCCATCGTCGTCTCCTTAACGCAGTCTCGTCTGCATCTGGATCATATCAGGGCTCTTTGCAAGTTCGATGAAATGAAACTGTCGCAAAAGCCTGTCAGAGGATAAGTTAAGCCGGTTAACGCATGGCCCCGAAGACCGACACCGGTTTTCGGCAAGGACCATACGTCGCCTTGGAGTGGCAGAGCGTCCTTTGCGCCTCCTGAATGACGTGCGGCGCTTTAGCTGGCTGACGGTGTGGAAGAGCGGGAATCATGAACGAACTGAAGCCGGTGCAGAACGAATTCGTGGATGTCGAGGTGGCTCGCCCGGAGGGCGGCAATCCGGACCGGTTTGTCAACCGCGAGTTTTCCTGGCTGCAGTTCAACCGGCGCGTCCTCGAGGAGTCGCTGAACCTCAATCATCCGCTGCTGGAGCGCGTCCGCTTCCTGTCGATCTCGGCCGCCAATCTCGACGAGTTCTTCATGGTCCGTGTTGCCGGTCTTGCCGGCCAGGTACGAGAAGGCATTACGCTGAAGAGCCCTGACGGCCGCACCCCCGAACAGCAGCTCGAACAGCTGCTGCGTGAGGTCGAGCGGCTGCAGGAAGACCAGCAGAAGAGCCTTTCGGCGCTTACCGTGCTGCTCAAGAAGGAAGGCATCGAGAGCATCACCCGCGATGCGCTGACCAAGGACGAGAAAATCTGGCTGGAAGACCATTTCCAGGAACAGGTTTTCCCGGTGCTCACCCCGCTGTCGATCGATCCGGCGCACCCGTTCCCGTTCATTCCCAATCTCGGCTTCTCGATGGCGCTGCAATTGCGCCATCGCAAGAATGGTGAGGAGATGAGCGCGCTGCTGCGCCTGCCGGTGGCGCTGAAGCGCTTCATCCGCCTGCCGGACCGCAAGCATCATGTCCGCTTCATCCCGCTGGAAGAGGCGGTCGGCCTCTATATCGGCAAGCTCTTCCCCGGCTATGAGGTCAAGGGCTCCGGCACGTTTCGCATCATTCGCGACAGCGATATCGAGGTCGAGGAGGAGTCCGAGGACCTCGTGCGCCTGTTCGAAACGGCGCTGAAGCGGCGGCGGCGCGGTTCGGTGATCCGCATCGAATTCGACAGGCTGATGCCTGGCGAATTGCGCGACTTCGTGGCAGGCGAGCTTGGCGTGTCGTCGAGCCGCATCAGCGTGCTCACCGGGCCGCTGGCGCTCAGCCAGATTTCCGAGATCGTCGCCGTCCCTCGCGACGACCTGAAATTCATGCCCTACAATCCGCGTTTTCCCGAGCGTATCCGCGAGCATGGCGGCGATTGTTTCGCCGCCATCCGCGAGAAGGACATCGTCGTCCATCACCCTTACGAATCGTTTGACGTCGTGGTGCAGTTCCTGCGCCAGGCGATGGCCGATCCGGAAGTGGTGGCGATCAAGCAGACGCTTTACCG
>NZ_RZOL01000711.1:0-1642 GCF_004022985.1 Mesorhizobium sp. M7A.F.Ca.ET.027.02.1.1
CACACCGAGAATGGCGTTGGCGCCAAGCCGGCTCTTGTTGGGCGTGCCGTCAAGCTCGATCATGGTCTGGTCGATATGGATCTGGTTTTCGGCTTCCATGCCGCCGATGGCCTCGAACAGCTCGCCGTTCACCGCTTCGACGGCCCTGAGCACGCCCTTGCCGAGATAGCGGGCGCCACCGTCGCGCAGTTCGACGGCCTCGTGGGCGCCGGTCGAAGCACCCGACGGCACCGCCGCGCGGCCCATCGAGCCGTCTTCGAGAATGACATCGACCTCGACGGTCGGATTTCCACGGCTGTCCAGGATTTCACGCCCGACAATGTCGATGATGGCGGTCATTTGCGATGTCCTCGATTGATCTGAAGAATGCCGCACGTCTTAGCCAAAGTGCTGCAAAAGGCAATCGGCCGGCCGGCAATTATTGCCGCGGCATCAGCCTCTGAACGATTCACGAAGCGCAAATCGCTGTCATCATAAGTCATGTACGGTCGGCTGACTTCCGGTTAAGGTGCAGCGCGCGGGGCGAAACAGGAGGAGTTTCGCCATGTCCCAGTTGAGTGGTATCGTGAGTCTGTTCCTGATCGCGGCGGCATTCCTGACGTCGTGCGACAATCAGCAGTCGCCGCCGAAGGCGATGGCCCCCTTACATGTCAGCGAATAAGCCAGAATACAAAGCGGCCCCGTCTCTCGACGGGGCCGCTTTGTCGTTGCTGTCAATGCCAGTAAGGCGTGACCTTGTAGTAATTGTAAGATTCGTCGCGCGCCACCTCGCCATCCGCCCCGCTCAATTCGTTGATCGAATAGGCAGGCGCCGCTCTGAGTTGTTCCTTGGAAAACGGCACGACATAGCCGCCCTTGTCCTCATCATAGTCGAGGCTTGCCCACGGAATGGCGTGATATTTTTCGCCAATGCCGAGGAAGCCGCCAAAACCGATCACCGCGAACATGATGCCGTTCGTCATCTTGTCGAGCATCACATCCTCGATGCTTCCGATGCTCGTGCCTTCGGTATTGTAGACCGATGTACCGATGACCCGTGAAGCGGCGATGGCTTGGGTGTGACCTGTCTGGGTTGTCATGATTGTGCTCCTCATTGTGGTTTAGAACCATACTTGGACAATGAGGGGCGCGGGCGAAGGTTCCCGACTTTTTCGGCGACGCCCGGTCACTCCGAGAGGATGAAGGTAACCTTCATATTGACGCGATAAGCAACAATCTTGCCGTCTTGGACGACGATCTTCTGGTCCTGGATCTAAGCGCCCTCGACGTTCTTCAGGGTTTTCGAGGCGCGCGCAATTCCCTGTTCGATGGCGTCCTGAAAGCTCTTCTTCGACGACGATGTGATTTCGGTGACGCGGGCGACGGACATGGCTTCCTCCTGCCAAAACGCTCAGTTGCAAGGCAAGCGTATAGCCGGCTCGTGCCTTCCACAAGCGCCGGCAGTCGGCAGGGTATGCGTCCGGCCTTAGAGGCCCTTGGCTATACGGTCGAATGCCATCAGCCGCTCGAGCAAGGCTGGCATGTCCTTTAACGGCAGCATGTTCGGGCCATCCGACGAGGTCGAATTGTCAGGATCCTGGTGGGTCTCGATGAACACGCCGGCAACGCCAACAGCGACGGCCGCGCGCGCCAGCGTCTCGAC
>NZ_RZOL01000712.1:0-1638 GCF_004022985.1 Mesorhizobium sp. M7A.F.Ca.ET.027.02.1.1
GCCCGTAGGAAATCACCTTCAGAACCGCCGGCTGATACCCGGCCGCCAGCCTGTCGGCAGCCGCCCTCGGTGCAGGTCCGCCGGCGAGCTTCCGCCGCTTCGTTGACAGGGCGAGGTTCAGTCGCCCGGCTTTACCGCGCGGCGGCTCCAGCTCTTGGGCAGACGAGCGCGGCACGGCCGGTTCCGGTGGCTGGCTTCCCCCGAAACCGTCCTTCCCCGTCCGGCCGCGAACGGTCTTGACGAACCAATCATCGTCATTTGCAGCAAAGGATAACTTAGACTGGTGCCGGCGCGTGCGGTTCTCTTCTTCAAAAACTGCGCTCGCGCGGATCCGATCGGCTATAGCCTGTATGGTTGACTGGTCGAGGGTCACGCGTCCTTACCATCCAGCAGATGCGCCGCCTTCCGAAGTTTCAGGCCATGAGCAATCGTCATCGCCGTCAATTCGGCGTCGACGGCTTTCACTCTCTCATCCAGAGCTTCCCATATCGGCAACGCCGCCTCCATGGGGACAGCATCGCCGGAATGAATGGCATGGAGAAGCTGGCTGAGGCTTCGGCCAACCATCCGGACTTGCGAGGCCAAGGCCGCGACAGTGCGTGAATTCTCAGCTGACAGAGCGGGACCGACATCCAGGCTGGCCCGGATAATGCGCCGCAACGTCTCCGCTCGGTCAAGCTGGAACACCTTGCAGGCCTCATCCAGGAGCGCGCCCGCCTCCGGCCCGATATCGATCCGGGAGCGCTTTCGCGTGTCCTTCTGGGCGGCGCTGGTGTCCAAAATTCCTCGCTATGGCGGATGGGGCCTCCCGTCGAAGACGGTCCAGGTCAAAGCGAAGCGACGACCTGCTCAGCCAATTTGGACCCAAATTGCGTATCTTGTCAATTCACCACGCAACATTATACTGATTCTATGGTTCGTTGATTCAGAATCATTAATGCCCTCGTGGACATTGCACCGATGCGCAAAATCATATTATCACACAATCGTTTATCCGCCTTTGAGCCTTGTCGCATCGGTGCAATGGCATAATGCAAGGAAGTCACTTTGGCGCCAAAGTGTCCATGCGGTTTGGCGCCAAAGTGAATGGAACATTGGGAAAAGACAATGCCGGAACAACGCGCGGTGCAAATCACAGTGGCCTCTCCCAAAGGCGGGGTCGGCAAGACCATGACCACCATCCTGCTCGCTGGCGAATTCGCCGCCGCCGGTCATCGGGTGACGGTGCTCGACACCGACCCGCAACTGTCCGCGGTGGAGTGGAGCAAAAACAGTCGCCGGGTATCGGTTGCCGATCTGTGCCGCAAGCACGGGGTCAGCGACGCCTCGATCTACAATTGGAAGGCCCGCTTCGGCGGGATGGATGTCTCCGAGGCTCGGCGACTGAAGGCGCTGGAGGACGAGAACACGCGCCTGAAGCGGCTTCTGGCCGACGCCATGCTCGACAATGCCGCGTTGAAGGACCTTGTGGGAAAGAAATGGTGACGCCCGCGGCCAAGCGGAAAGCTGTCGCTCGCCTGAAGGAAGGCTTCGGGATGAGCGAACGGCGGGCGTGTAAAGCCATCGGCTGTTGCCGCATGACGGTTCGCTACGAGACCAGCAGGCCGGACGACCGCGAGGTTCGCGAGCGGATGAAGG
>NZ_RZOL01000713.1:0-1628 GCF_004022985.1 Mesorhizobium sp. M7A.F.Ca.ET.027.02.1.1
GTCATCATCATGACTTTCTTCCCGATGCTGGTGAACACGGTCGCCGGTCTGGCCGCCTCCGGCCATATGGAGCGCGACCTGATGCGCACCTATGCGTCGGGCTACTGGCCGACGCTGCTGAAGCTCAGGCTGCCGGCCGCCGCTCCCTTCATCTTCAACGCGCTGAAGATCAACTCGACGCTGGCGCTGATCGGGGCCATCGTCGCCGAGTTCTTCGGCACGCCCGTCGTCGGCATGGGCTTCCGCATCTCGACCGAGGTCGGGCGGATGAACATCGACATGGTCTGGGCCGAAATCGCAGTTGCAGCACTTGCGGGTTCGGTCTTTTATGGCGTGGTCGCTCTTGTCGAAAGAGCCGTCACGTTTTGGCATCCCTCTGTCCGTGGTGGATAGGGGCGGTGGGTCTAAGGCACTAACTTCAGAGGGTAAAAAAATGAAAAGACTGATTATTCCCGTTCTGGCCGGCGCGATGTCGCTCGCCGCGTTCCAGGCAATGGCCGCCGACAAGGTGACGTTGCAGCTGAAATGGGTCACGCAGGCTCAGTTTGCCGGCTACTATGTCGCCAAGGCCAAGGGTTTCTATGAGGCCGAAGGTCTCGACGTCGACATCAAGCCGGGCGGTCCCGATATCGCGCCCGAGCAGGTGATCGCCGGCGGCGGCGCCGATGTCATCGTCGACTGGATGGGCGGTGCGCTGGCCGCCCGCGAAAAGGGTGTGCCGCTGGTCAACATCGCCCAGCCGTTCAAGAAGGCCGGCATGGAGCTGGTCTGCCCGAAGGACGGGCCGATCAAGACCGAAGCCGATTTCAAGGGTCACACGCTCGGCGTCTGGTTCTTCGGCAACGAGTATCCGTTCTACGCCTGGATGAACAAGCTCGGCCTCAAGACCGACGGCGGCCCGGACGGCGTCACCGTCTTGAAGCAGAGCTTCGACGTGCAGCCGCTGATCCAGAAGCAGGCGGATTGTATCTCGGTCATGACCTACAACGAGTACTGGCAGTTGATCGACGCCGGCTACAAGCCCGAACAGCTAACCGTGTTCAACTACTCGGCCATGGGCAACGACCTGCTTGAGGACGGGCTCTATGCGTCCGAAGACAAGCTCAAGGACCCGGCCTTCGAAGACAAGATGGTGCGTTTCGTGCGCGCCTCGATGAAGGGCTGGAAATACGCCATTGACAACAATGACGAAGCCGCTGGCATCGTCATGGACGGCGGTGGCCAGGACGAGAACCACCAGAAGCGCATGATGAGCGAAGTCGCCAAGCTGATCGACAATGCCGACGGCAAGCTCGACCCGGCGACCTACGAGCGCACCGCCAAGGCGCTGCTCGACCAGAAGATCATCACCAAGGAGCCGACTGGCGCCTACACCACCGCCATCACCGACAAGGCGGTCAAGTAAGCCTACTGCGCATGATCTCGAGACGCGGCGCCTCCGGCAGAAATGTCAGAGGCGCCGTTCCTTTATGGTGTTCATGACGAAGCTGGTCTCGATCGAGGCGACGCATTTCAGCCGCGCGATCTTTTCCTTGATGAAGCGCTCGTATTGTTCGAGGCTTCCCGTCACTACTTTCAGCACATAGTCGCGCGAACCGGTGACGAGGTGGCATTCCAGCACCTCGTCC
>NZ_RZOL01000714.1:0-1601 GCF_004022985.1 Mesorhizobium sp. M7A.F.Ca.ET.027.02.1.1
AGTCGTCTTGCCGGTCGATGTGCCGCCCGAAACAACGATCGACACGCGATTCTTGACCGCATGCTCCAGAAATTTCATCGGATCGGAGCCGCCGATCAGCTCAACCAGTTCCGTTTCTTCTTCCGACAAGACGAGCTCATTACCCATGCGCGTTTCTTCGAAGGCGCCGCGCTTGGCGTAGTCATCGACCGTCATGTCCATGATGACCTTCTTGCGGATCGAAATCGCGCCGCCGTCCGGCGCTGCCGGCGGCAACACGAATTGAATGCGCTCGCCGCTGGGAAGCGCCGCCGACAGGATCGGCTTTTCCTCATTCACCTGTTGATTGGTCGAGCTGGCGACGAGTGTTGCGAGGTTGCGAATCCATTTGTCGGTGAGCCTGGCGTCAGAGATCCGCTCCATTTCCGTGGCGCCAAGCCGCTCGACAAAGATTTCGCCCGGCCTGTTGACGGAAAGTTCGGAAACATCGTCCTGCCGTAGCAGTTCGTGAAGCGGTTCCAGTTCCATTTCCAGAATTGGGAACTTGGCATATGGGCCCGACGCGGCGACCGGGTGTTTGACCATGTTCATTTGGTCACCGGGGGTGCTGCCGGAAACCAGTTGTCCTTCGGCGTCATGTAGAGGGGAACAGGGTCGATCGCGACACGCGGCTTGCCGCCGCGTTTCAGTCTCGCCAGCTCTTCTTGGACCGGATCGGCGTAGAGCTCCGAAAAATCGAGATCGCGCCGCACAAAAACGATCACCGACGTCCCTTGGTCGACATAGATCGTCGGCGGGATGTTGCGCGAATCTTCGAAAGCCTCCTTGGCAAGTTCGGTCATCGTGCTTGCGGAGCGTTCGATAGCGATCTGACGAGCTTCCTCTTCCGTCCTCTCCGGATCGATCGTGATCGTTGTCACTTCGCCAGTGATAGGATCGAGACGGGTAATGGTCTCCTGGCGCCGGCCGCCGCTCGGGTCAGCGAGCGCCGAAAGGTATTCCGCCGCACCGCCAACGATCGACAGCACGATCGCCGAGCCGAAGCGCTCCAGCCAGTGACGATCGACACGACCTGCCATGCCACCACGGCCAAGGCTGTCAGCGCCAGGCGAACCGATGTTGACCGACACGCCGTCGGACCGGATCATCCGGTTCCAGACGATAAAAACGCGCGTTTGGCCGCGAGCAATGCCGGACTTGTATTCGCCGGTCAGCCGAGATCCTTTCGGGATCAGTACGCGGCGGCCGTCAAGGGAATATACATCCTCGCGAACAACCGCACGGACCATGCCGGGCAGGTCCGTGTTGATGGCCGTTTCAAGAAACCCGCGGATCATGGTGCCCTCTGCAATCAGGGCGTCCGTGCGGTAGTTCTTCGTCGCCGTCGCCTGAGCGTTCCGACTACTTTCGGCCTGGGCGAGGAATGCCTTGTTGGGGTCCAGGTCTGCCCCAGGGACAGGACTGAGCTGTCCGTCGCCGGCGATGGCCGCGGCCGCGTCGCCTGTCGGGGCGTCCTGTTCCCCGTCGGTGACGATCTGGTTCGAGCGCAGCCGCTCCCACAGCTCCTTTTCTTCCTGCTCCTTGCGCTTGCGTTCTTCCTCCGCCAATCGCGCTTCCTCCTC
>NZ_RZOL01000715.1:0-1600 GCF_004022985.1 Mesorhizobium sp. M7A.F.Ca.ET.027.02.1.1
CCACGGCAGCGGCCAGGACGGCGGTCTTGAAAATTCGGTTCATCT
This sequence comes from Mesorhizobium sp. M7A.F.Ca.ET.027.02.1.1, assembly GCF_004022985.1. Classification (NCBI taxonomy): domain Bacteria; kingdom Pseudomonadati; phylum Pseudomonadota; class Alphaproteobacteria; order Hyphomicrobiales; family Phyllobacteriaceae; genus Mesorhizobium; species Mesorhizobium sp. M7A.F.Ca.ET.027.02.1.1. The sequence continues at coordinate 46 of NZ_RZOL01000715.1, forward strand.
CGGTCTCCTTCGTGCCGGCCCGTGTAGTTTCGGGGATGCGGTCCGGCTTTACCAAAGACTAATATGCAACCGTGGCTGAACGGGGGCTGAACGGATTTCGACGAATTTATTCAAAACAGGCGTCAAAGGTCACGCGCCCTCCAGGGAGCGAAAACCATCGCCGGTCCAGGCCGGCTCAGCCGACCGACAGGTTGACGGCCTTGGGTCCCTTGCCGCGCTTGTCCGGCTCGGTGTCGAACGACACTTTCTGGCCATCCTCCAGGCCGGGAAGGCCGGACGCCTGCACGGCTGAAATATGGACGAAAACATCCTTCGCGCCATCATCGGGCGTGATGAAGCCGAAGCCCTTGGCATGGTTGAAGAATTTGACGGTGCCGGTCTGCGGCATGGGAAGCTCCTTTGTCCCATAAACTCCAGTCTCGGGCCGGCAAATGCCCGAGTGGAAATTTGTCCTTTATTTTAGCGTCATCGGCAAGAGAAAGTTTTGCGGGCGTCTAAAGCACGTTGCGGCACGCTTTGGCTCTTTGTTTTTATGCAAGTCGTTGCCCAGAACCTGGCGGCTGGGCGACATCACCGGCCCGCGCCTTCGATAAGGAAAAGGCGCGACGAAGATCGCCGCGCCTTTCAAAAATTCAGATCCCTCTCCAGGCCAGGTGCAGGCATGGAGCCTCCGTCGCACGTCCGAGTGACATGCGGCGCGCCGATGGCTCAGGCTGCGCGGAGGTTGACGGCCTTGGGGCCCTTGCCCATGCGGTCCGGCTCGACGTCGAAGGTGACCTTCTGGCCGTCGACGAGCGTGCGCAAGCCGGAGGCTTCGATCGCGGAGATATGGACGAACACATCCTTGGCGCCACCATCGGGCGTGATGAAACCGAAGCCTTTGGTCGCGTTGAAGAATTTAACGGTGCCGGTCTGGGCCATTGGGGAAACTCCTTCACCCGTTCAGTCTTTGGTGGTCCCGCCCGCCGCCTGGCGCAAAGGGCAGTTCCCGGTGGTTGCTTCGGCAGTCATGCATTGGCGCATGGTCAAACCCCCCGCCGAAAACGGGGCCGTCAGAGATTCACAGTATCGGGGAAAGGTCGTCCAAAACGTTCCGCTCTCCGGGTCGCAAATGCCCGAACACGGAATTTATCGCACGGAAACGTGATGGTTGCAAGATACCGCCGCGGGCCGCCGTACTGGCGCATCCCGACGCATCAATCGACTGACCTGAGCATCGATGGGCTCGGCATAGGCTTGCTTGCCGGCCGGGTCATCGGCCAGAGCCGGGCCACGAATGGGCCAGACATCGCGGCGCGCTGACCTCCCTTGCGGTCCAGGCGCCGTTATCGTTTGCCGAGCTCAAACGGGGGTTGCATTCGGCAAGGGAATGGCGAGGATCGGTAACCGGGGACCGATCGTGGGAGATCATCATGAAATTTCTGGCGGCAATCTTTTCGCGGCAGGGTTTTGTCATCTTGTTGCTGTCGGCAATTCTTGCCGCCTGCACCGTTGTCGTCGATGAGGGACCAGGGCCACGCCCGCGTCCGCCACGGCCCGAGCCGCAATATTGCAG
>NZ_RZOL01000716.1:0-1598 GCF_004022985.1 Mesorhizobium sp. M7A.F.Ca.ET.027.02.1.1
CTTCGTGGTCACGCTGACCAATTTGCCTGCCATAGCCCAGGATTTGGCATTGGGGGACGCACCTGCCCCCTTCTTGGGTTTTCTGGGTGTCTTTAAAGAATTGAAGAGGAGGTTGAAGCGGTCGTCGGTTGCCGCCGACTTGAACTCCTCAGTCTCAACGAATTCCTGTGCCTTCACCAGATTTGACGGCTTCTCGATCAGCAGCGTCAGGTCAAGCCAGCGGTCGCGGCCGATACCTTTTGCGGCTCCGATCGCATGGATGATCGCAGTTGGAATGCGTTTTGTGACCGAAAGCATTCGCGTAAGCATTGGAGCGTCGATCGCCAAAGCTGACTGAATGGTTTCCCTGTCATGGCCGAGATCCGCCAGGTTGTGTGCGAACACCGCCCGCTCGATGAAAGACAGATTGGCCCGTGCTGAGTTTTCCTGTCCCTGCGCAACCACATGATCCTTGTCATGCAGCTCCTTGACGACGGCGCGGACGGGTTTCCCAAGTTGTTTTGCCACGCGAGCACGACGGTGACCGAATACAATCTGATAGCGCCCGTTCTTCGCCGGGTGAGGCCGAACCAGAATCGGACTGTCCTGCCCCCTCTCCCTAATTGCGGCCACCAGTTCAGCGAACGCTTCGTCGTCGTCTCCCATGCGATCGGAAACGAACGAGCCATCGATGAGACTGGGATCGAGGTCGACTACTGTCTCGCCTTCAAGTAGCCGTTCGGCCTTTGCTGCCTGGGCTGCAAGCTCACCGATGGATGACAGCATCGATCGTGAGGCCCCACGCGTCGCGTAACCAGCGGTCGCCTGGCGATCCGGCTTACTCGTCTCCGCTTGCGTAATGCCTAGTAGCACGTCTCGCCTTGCCATCTTCAGCTTCTCCGAAAATGAAACATGTCATTGTCATCGTTGACTAAAACCCGCGATTGTACGGCTGACAACAGAACGGTCATTGCCTACGCCCCCATGCTCGGTGGACGAGAGCGGCAATCTCTCCGTTCACGGCAGTTAAGGATTCCATTGCGCGGTCGTATGTCGATCGGGTGAACTGCGACCGTTCGACTTCGTACAGTGTCTGTTTGGTCAGCCCTGCGTCCGAGATCGCCGTCGACTTCAGCATGTGGTTCTTCAGCATCTGCTTCGCGAACATGGACTGCATGAATCCGACCATCTGGGTCTGCGGTATGTCGGTAGGTTCGAACCGGGTGACGAGATAGCGGAACCAGTTCAGGGAAACCTTCACACCGGCCCCCTCGATCGACTTAAGGATTTCGCCTAGCATAAGCAGGAACTGGCTCATGCTCATGATATCGAGCATCTGCGGATGAACAGTGATCAGCACGGAGGTCGCCGCAGTCAGTGCCGTCAGGGTCAGGTATCCGAGTTGCGGCGGGCAATCGACAACAACCACATCGTAACGGTCATCAACCTCGGCCAATGCGTCCCCGATGCGGGTATAGAACATCTTCCCCGCACTGGACCCCTTGTCCTGCATCGCCAGAGGTGTGTCGTATTCGTACTCCTGAAGCTCCAGGTTCGCGGGCACGATGTCGAGGTTCGGAAAATTCGTAGATCGAATGACTTCGACGATCGACTTCTTC
>NZ_RZOL01000717.1:0-1595 GCF_004022985.1 Mesorhizobium sp. M7A.F.Ca.ET.027.02.1.1
CGAAATGCCCGACATCAGCGGCAGCGAGAAGCGGCCATAGGTATCGTTGGTGAGTAGGCCGACGGTGAAGCTGCGCCGCCGGAGCAGGCTTTGCGCCAGGCTGTTGGGCCGGAAGCCAAGCCGCCGGGCGGTCTCGCGAATGCGCTCGCGCGTCTCGGCTGTCATCCGGCCCTGGCCATTGAGTGCCTTGGATGCGGTGGCGACACTGACTCCGGCCTGGGCGGCCACGTCACGCAAGGTGACTGGCTTGGAAAAGACCGGAACAGGCAGATCGTCCGATGGCATCGCGCCGAGATCCTTGGTTGGGAAAAGGTTTTCTCTTACCGAGCCGGATGAGGCCCGGCTGGTGGCCGAGCCCAACGACGATTGCTTGGGAAAACCTTTTCTCAGATGAAGCTAAGCCAGATCGAATCGCTGTTCAAGGGGAAAGTTGGTTGGCCTCCGCTCCTCTCCTCCGAAATGCAACCCGGGGTATAAAGCAGCCTCGGAAGCGCGTAGCTCAGGGGAAGAACGTCAGTCGCAGTGCTGGAGGCCCTCGGTCGAGACGGGGCGGGCTGCCGCTTGGGCGTGAGGGATCGCAACTCTGTGCCGGAAGCTAGGCCCGGCAAGGTTGGCTGGCGAACACTCTGAAACTCGATCCCGAAAATTCTGAACAATCCCCTCGGGATTAACCTTTCCGTAAATATTTGGCCGCTACTTCGACAGCCATGGCCTCGTGGCGGAGCGGCTACGCTGGAGACGGCAAATCTCTGAAGCCTCGGTTCGATCCCGAGGCGAGGCCTCCAGAATTTGGCGTCCCAATCTGCCCCGAGCGCAGTCAGTTCCCACGAATAGATTGTGTGTTGCGAAGGCAGTACGGACCGGCCGTCAAAACAGTCCTGTCTTGAATTTGGCATGCAGGCGCTTGCGAAAAGAGTGCTATGGAAGGATGCGAGCGTTGTTGCTTCGCTTTTCCCTGACATTCGAGGCCTTTCGTGCGTGAACCGTCGCTGCTGCCCGTCTTTGGGAAACTTGGCCTCAAGGCCCCTGTCGCTTTGGCGGCGGCACCGGTCTCGTCGGCAGGTGTGCCGCACCTGCGGAAGCTTCTGGCTGCGCATGGCGGCATGGTGCTGAAACTGTCGGTCGTCGCCTGGACGGTGCTGATCCTGGGCGCCGTGTTTTTCAGGATGCAAGGCTGACCGGCATGGCCAACCGCTACACGGTGCGCATGGAGCTTCCCCAGAGTTGGAGCATCATCGATGTCTTCACCGGCCAGCCTGCGGTTGTCCGGCAAAAGGTGATGGTCGGGATGGGGCCGCGCGAGGCCGAGGACATGGTCGTGCAGATGAATGTCCGCGACGTCAAACGCCGCGAAAGGGCCGAGCGCAAGACCTGATCGCGGTCAGCGCCAACTCGCCGGCATTTCAGCCGAAATCGGCCGCCGTCAGCACATACATGCTCTTGCGGGTGCGGTCGTAGGCCTTCGACGCCACCTCGCGGATGGCGCTGCTCTCGGTGTCGAATGTCTGGAGATAACCGGCTTCATCGGCAGCAGTGCCCGGCCGCATCTTGGCCATGGTGTCGGCAGCGACGGAAAATGGGATCTGGAACATGCC
>NZ_RZOL01000718.1:0-1584 GCF_004022985.1 Mesorhizobium sp. M7A.F.Ca.ET.027.02.1.1
GCACCGTGTCGTCCGCCGACGCCAGATCGGCGCCGGCGAGGCCAAGCGCCTCGGAAATGCGCAGGCCGGAGCCGTAGAGCAGTGTCAGCACGGCGGCGTTGCGGGCAGCAATCCAGGGTTCCTCCGCCAGTTGGCCTTCAATGGAAACAACATGCTTGGCATCGCTCGCTGTCAGCGGCTTGGGCAGCGATTTGGGTTGGCGCGGCGCGCGCAGTGCTGCCGCCCCGGCCGCATTGGCGAGGCCGCGCCGCTCGAGGAAACGCAGCAGCGAGCGGATGCCGGCGAGACCCCGGCCGAGCGTGCGGGCACCGGCACCGGCATTGCGCCGCGCCGCGAGAAAGCCGCGCAGGTCGGCCGGGCGCAGATCGGCGATGTCCGAAATGCCGGGCGAGCCGCCGCAATGGCCGGTGAGGAAATGCAGGAACTGGCGCGTGTCGCGCTCATAGGCTTCCACCGTCTTGGGCGACAGCCGACGTTCTCGCGCGAGCATCTTCAGCCAGCTTTCGCGCGCCGCCTGGAGATCGGGTTTGGCCGGGATCAGGAATTCCTGCATGGCGGCATTTTCGGGTATTCGGGTTAGGAAGCGGTGAAGAGCCGTCATTGAAATGACAGCCGGCTGAGGTTAGGAGACCATCGATTGGTGGCAGGTGACTACCTTGGTGATTGGCTGAAATGCCCGCCCCCTTCGTCATCCTGGGGCGGAGCAGGAGCGAAGCGACGTCGCGGAGACCCCAGGATCCATGCCGTGACCTGCGAGCGTTGCTGCGTTACAAGTCTGATAGCTTTGCGGTGGAGACCACGCGAAGTGTTTGCAAATAAAGAGTTGGCAGGAACGAGACTCGTGACCCTTTCTGAACTGCCGTGCTTTTTGGTCGCCGTAACGGAATGGATCCTCGGGTCTGCGCAGTCGCTTCGCGCCTGCTCCGCCCGTGGATGACGAAGGTAAAAGCGCCATGAGCAAGCCCCAGAACCCTGTCCAGATGGCCGTGATCGGCGCCGCCCATGGCATCAAGGGCGAGTTGCGGGTGAAGACCTTCACAGGTGAGCCGCTGGCGCTGGCCGATTACGGGCCGCTCTACGCCAGGGACGGGCGCGCCTTCCAGATCGTCGACATCAGGCCTGCCAACACCGTCGTCGTGGTCCGCTTCAAGGGCATTGCCGACCGCAATGCGGCCGAGGCGCTGGCAGGCACGGAGCTGTTCGTCGACCGTTCGATGCTGCCGGACGACGGCGAGGAAGACGAATTCTACCATGCCGACCTCGTCGGCCTCGAAGTCCGCGACGACACGGCTGCCGTGCTTGGCAAGGTGGTCGCGGTGCACAATTTCGGCGGCGGCGACATTCTCGACGTGACGCTGGGCGGGCGCAAGGGCGTGCTGATCCCGTTCACACAGGCCGCCGTGCCGCAAGTGTCGATCGCCGAGGGTTTTGTCCGTGTCGATCCGGCGGCTGCCGGGCTGGTCGACGACGAGGATGGCGATGGCCCGCGCGAGGAAGACTTCGATCCGAAGGGCCGGCCGCGCGGACCGAGCGATGCCGGGGGCAACCGGTGAGTTTTTCCGCTTGTGTGCTGACGCTTTACCC
>NZ_RZOL01000719.1:0-1576 GCF_004022985.1 Mesorhizobium sp. M7A.F.Ca.ET.027.02.1.1
CGACCAGGCGGGCGACCAGCAACTTCGCCTCCCCGAACCCGACCCCATGCAGATGGGTCATCAGCGAGAACACATCCCCCTTCGCGTCGGAGAGTGGATCGAACCAGCCATTTCCGTCATGGATCACGATGACGATCTGGTCGCCGCGCCGGTATTTGACCGCACGTCGGGTACTCTCCTTCAGGTCGATTGCGTAACCGGCCTGATCCAGCGCCGCCGCGCAGGCCACCCTTTGTCGAAGTTCATCGAGTTCGTCCTGTTCCATGTCCCTCTTTCGTGCGCCGCAGGCGCCCGCCTTCCTTCAGGTTTTCTTTTCCCGCATCTTGCGGGGCGCCTTCCGGATGCCGCGAAGAGCAAAGGCGGCAAGGGCGCGGCTGGCAATGTGTGTTTTTGCACCGCGCCGTCGCCCGCGGGCCAGCCGCGGCGCAGCTTCCCTTGCCGCCGCAAGCACGCAAGCCGCACCTCCGGGAGGAGGGAAGCCGGCTCAATGAGCCGGCCCGTGTTCAAAGGGATCGTATTCGGCGAGGGTCTCGACCTCATCGTCGTCGAGTTCGGCGCTCGCCAGGACGCCGAATTCGTCGCTGGAGCGGAAGAGCGTGACCGGGACCATGAGGGTGCGGGCGAGCTGGAAGGCGTGGCTTTGGGCGAGGGACAGATCTTGCGACATCTGAGGGCTCCATCCTCGGAGCGGGCCAATTCCCGCTCGATGGCTCCTCAAGGGTCGGGCTCCGGGCGCGATCACCGCAGAGGCGAAGCCGGCGCGACCGCAGCTTGCTAGCGGACCCCTTCAGGGGTTGATCGTGGAAGATCCGGAGCTGGACCAGGAAGCCATCTCAAGAGAGCGGGGTTGGGCCGCGGGCCGAGCCCGCATGCCGCCCGATCGGCTCGCACATTGAACACGACCTGGATTTGGCAGATTTCGCGGCCAGGTCCCTTTCCAGATGTTCGAGCTCCGAGGCGGGACACGCGCAGCAGTCGCCCGCAGTCGAAGCCGAGAAGGTTGTAGTTGTCTTGGACATGCATTGCGAATGGCACGATCGAGCCCATTGCGGACATCAGCGGATTTGATGCTTCTGCCAGCCGAAATAGCCAGAGGCCGCCGCAGAGCGCCGTCAGATAGACAGCCGCTGCTGCCCCGAATAGGCCCTGCGCGCCGAGCGCAGTCATCATGCCGCCGGCGACGACGGGGCCGATGATCGCGGCCAGAGCATAGACGGAGGCAAGGGCGGCGGTGGCCGCCGTCAGCATCTCAGCCCGGAAGCGGTCACCGATCAGCGCGAGCCCAGCGGTGTAGAGCCCATAATTCGCGCCGCCCCAGACCAGCATCAGCCCGGCTACGGGCCAGAACCCCATACTTGGTCCGGAGAACCAACGGCAGGGTGCAGGCGAGCGATAGGCCGCAGCAACCAAGAACCGTGCGGCGGCGGCCAGCCTTGTCCAGCGCCAGCCCGATCAGCGGCTGCCCGATCACCAGGCCGACATGGAAAACCGCGGCGAGCCGCACCGCCTGCGAGACGTCGAAATCGCGATCGAGCATGATGACCGGCATGAGGCTGATGGCGATGGCATCAATCAT
>NZ_RZOL01000071.1:0-20191 GCF_004022985.1 Mesorhizobium sp. M7A.F.Ca.ET.027.02.1.1
GGGCGGAACCCCATCCATTCGCGCCCGCCCGAGGGATCGAGCCCCGGCAGGAATTTCTGCGCCTTCTGCAGCAGCGCCTTAGACCTGGCATAATTGGGCCGCCGCTCGATGCCGCCGAGTTCGACGGCGCCACCGACACGCAGGCCCGTTGCGAGCGGCGTGACGACGAAGCCATGGCCGGAGAAGATCAGCATCCGCTTCACGTCGAAGGCACTCGTCGGCAACGTGGTGTTGTAGCCGCGCTCGGTCTCCAGCGGAATGCGATCGCCGAGTTGCTTCGCCAGCAGATGAGACCATGCGCCTGCTGCGACGACGAGGTGTCGCGCCTGTCTGGTCGTGCCGTCTGCCAATGTCAGCGTCGCACCATCCTGATCCGCCGCGACTTGGCCGATCCGAGCCATCTCAAAGCGGGCACCCTTGCTTTGTGCGTAGGCCCACACCGCCTTGCCCAGCAGTTTCGGGTCGGCGACCGTCTTCCATCCCGGCACGAACGTGCCTTTGATGAAGCGCGGCGACAGCCCCGGCTGCAAGGCGGCCAGTTCCTCGCCCTCGACATGGCGGAAACCGATGCCGAAACGCTCACGCGCCGCCCAGCCGGGCAGCCCGGCCTGGAACTCGGCTTCGCTTTCATAGAGCTCGAGCGAGCCATCCTCGCGCAACATCGATCGCGTGCCGGAGCGATCGAGCAGGCCCATCCACTCCGCCTGGGCGAGCTTCATCATGCCCGCCTGAGCAGCAAGGCTCGCCTCGTATTTTCCCGGCGCACCGGCGCGCCAGAAGCGGATCAGCCAGGGCAGAAGCTTCGGCAGATAGACGGGCGGAATGCTGAGCGGGCCAAGCGGATCGGCCAGCCATTTCGGCAGCTGCCGCATCATGCCCTTGTGTGCCAGCGGCAGCACGTCGGAGAAGGCGAAGGCGGCGGCGTTGCCGGAGCTCGTCTCCTCGCAAATGCCGGTGCGGTCGAAGACGGTGACCCTGCGTCCGGCCTCGGCGAGAGACGCAGCGGCACAGATGCCGATGATGCCGCCACCGATGATGGCGATGTCCAAGCCTTCTCCCCGTTCACGGGGAGAAGGTGCCCGAAGGGCGGATGAGGGGCGGCGCGCCGCTTCTGTCGACTTGGAATTTCCTGACACGTAGGCGCTGCCCCTCATCTGGCCGCCGCCATCTTCTCCCCGTGAACGGGGAGAAGAAAGCCATCAAAATGTCGGCAGCTTCGGCCGAACCGCGAGCGCATCCTTGACGATCTTCTCGACAGCCTTGCGGCGCTCGCCAGACAGCGGCTGCCGCGGCATGCGAACGCGGTCATTTGTGTTGATCGCGAACACTTCGGCAAGCTTGATGTTTTGGACCAGATAGGTCGAGACATCGAGATCGAGCAGCGGCCGGAACCAGCGGTAGATGGCGAGAGCCTCCTCGCGGCGGCCCTGCTTCATCAGCTGGAAGATGGCGACGGTCTCGCGCGGGAAGGCTGTGACCAGTCCCGCCACCCAGCCGATGGCGCCAACCGACAGCGCCTCGAAGGCCAGATTGTCGACGCCGGTGAACAGGTCGTAGCGAGTACCCAGGCGATTGATGATCTCGGTCGAACGACGGATGTCGTCGGAGGATTCCTTGATCGCGACAAAGCGCTTGTCCGACGCTAGCTCCTCCATCTGGTCGACGGTGACGTCGACGCGGTAGGCAAGCCGGTTGGAGTAGATCATGACCGGCAGGTCGCCCGCCTGCGCGACCGCGCGCAGCGCCGCGACCGTCTCTTCCGCATTGGTGTGGTAGATCGGGCTCGGCACGACCATGAGGCCATTGGCGCCTTCCCGGCTCGCGCGCTTGGCGATGCTGGCCGCCTCGCGTGTGCCGGCCTCGTTGACGGTCAGCAGCACCGGCTTCTTGCCGGCGACCTTCTGTGCGGTCTTCAGCACCTCGATCTTCTCGTCGGGCGACAGCATCGGCCCCTCGCCGAGCGACCCGCAGACGATGATGCCGTCGCAGCCGGCCTCCATCTGCAGGCTGAAGCAGCGCTCCATCTCGACATGATCGAGACGATCATCCGCGGTGAATTTGGTCGTGACGGCAGGAAAAACTCCGGTCCACATGATCATCTCTCCATCTGATATATCAGTGGTATATCTATTAACAAACCCGCTGTCAATGCGGATTCCGTTATGATATATTCAAGATATATCAGGAGAGCGCATTTGATATCCATGGCAGCAAGCCTCCCGGCAGAGCCGGCCGCGACCAGGGCCTACCATGTGCTCGAGCACATGATCGTCACGCTCGAACTGGCCCCGGCAAGCTTCGTCACCGAGGGCGCTCTGATCGACAGGCTCGGGCTTGGCAGGACACCGGTGCGCGAAGCGATCCAGCGGCTGGCATGGGAAGGGCTGCTCGACGTCAGGCCGCGCGCCGGCATCGCCATCGCCCCGCTCCATCCCGGCGACTGGTTGCGCGTCCTCGATGCGCGTCGCGGCGTCGAGGTGGTGCTCGCCCGCTCGGCCGCCCGCTTCGTCACCCGCGAAGCCGCCGACCTGTTTCACGAAGCAGCGCTTGCCATGCAGAAGGCGGTGATCTCGGGTAATGTGCTTGCCTTCATCCAGGCCGACAAGGCACTCGACGAAGCGCTGGCGCTGGCTGCCGACAATCCCTTCGCCGCCCGTCTGGCCGCCCCCTTGCAGACCCATAGCCGCCGCTTCTGGTTCCGCTACAAGGCCGAGACCGGCCTTGCCGAATCCGCCGAGCACCATGTCGCGCTGATCCGCTCGATCCTTGCCGGCGACGAGGAGGCCGCGGCCAAGGATGCCAAACGCCTGATGGCGCTGCTGCGCGGCCACGCCGAGACGGCCGCCACGCGCTGAACGTCCTTTTATATCCGGTGCGCTTTCGTCGCCGGCGCTTCCTCGAAACTCGGGTCAAGTCCCTGGCAAGGCAGCCGCCGCCATCAACGAACCGTCCCAGCCTTCGCCCGCCGTGATGACGCAACTCTGACCACGCGTGTCGGTGGCAAGAATTGTCCAGGTGCCCCGGTCGGAGACGAATATCTCAAGAATCAGGCTCGGGTTGACCAGGCCGCGCGCCGCCTCACTTTCGTGGAATTTTTCCCCGAGCGCTTTGATCATATCCGCACGGGCCGCGCATTGCTCCGCCAGCGCCGGGACGGCGGGACACGCAAAAATTGCCGCGAAAAATAGCGTTGCCACAAGACGGGTCATCTGACACCTCCTTGCGCCAGACGATGTCCCCGAAGCTGTCGCCAGCGCCGTTGCTTGATCTGCCGTACCTCCTTGCGGCAGGACTGCAGACCAAGACGGCAGATGCCTACTTGGTTCCATCACATTAGCGTTCAAGCGGATAGGGTCGCCACCGGATTGCAAAAAAACGCCCGGGCGCGAGCGCCCGGGCCTTGAATCCAAATCAATTTGTTGTCCGGTCAGTTCATCGTCGGGATGACGAATTCAGCACCGTCCTTGATGCCGCCCGCGCGACCGCAGCCGAAGGCGAGGACGCGCAACCAAGAAATCGTCCGGTCAATTCATCGTCGGAATGACGAATTCGGCACCATCCTTGATGCCGGACGGCCAGCGCGAGGTCACCGTCTTGGTCTTGGTATAGAAGCGGAACGCGTCCGGGCCGTGCTGGTTGAGATCGCCGAACGAAGATGCCTTCCAGCCGCCGAACGTGTAGTAGGCGATCGGCACCGGGATCGGCACGTTGATGCCCACCATGCCGACCTGGACACGGCTTGCAAAGTCGCGCGCGGCATCGCCGTCACGGGTGAAGATGGCGACGCCATTGCCCATCTCGTGATCGTTGGCGAGCTTGATCGCGCTCTCATAGGTCGGGGCGCGCACAACAGAGAGCACCGGCCCAAAGATCTCTTCCTTGTAGATACGCATGTCCGCGGTGACGTTGTCGAACAGGCAGCCACCCATATAGTAGCCGTCTTCATAGCCCTGCATGGAGAAGCTGCGGCCGTCGACGACCAGCTTGGCGCCTTCCTTGACGCCGGTATCCACGTAGCCCTTAACCCGTTCCAATGCCTGCGCCGTCACCAGCGGGCCGAAATCGGCGGAAGAGTCCGTCGAAGGACCGACCTTCAGGCTCTCGACGCGCGGGATCAGCTTTTCCATCAGCCGGTTGGCGGTATCGTTGCCGACCGGGACGGCGACCGAGATCGCCATGCAGCGCTCGCCGGCCGAGCCGTAGCCGGCGCCGATCAGCGCATCGACGGTCTGGTCCATGTCGGCATCAGGCATGATGATCATGTGGTTCTTGGCACCGCCGAAGCACTGCACGCGTTTGCCGGCGGCTGTGCCGCGCGAATAGATGTAATGGGCGATCGGCGTCGAGCCGACAAAGCCGATGGCCTTGATGTCGGGATCGTCGAGGATGGCGTCGACGACATCCTTGTCGCCATTGACGACATTGAGGATGCCCGCCGGCAGGCCGGCTTCGAGGAACAGTTCGGCGATGCGCATCGGCACGCCCGGATCGCGTTCCGACGGTTTCAGGATGAAGGCGTTGCCGCAGGCGATGGCCGGCGCGATCTTCCACAGCGGGATCATCGCCGGGAAGTTGAACGGCGTGATGCCGGCGACCACGCCGAGCGGCTGGCGCATCGAATAGACGTCGATGCCGGGGCCGGCGCCGTCGGTGAATTCGCCCTTCATCATGTGCGGTGCGCCGATGCAGACCTCGACCACTTCGAGGCCGCGCTGGATGTCGCCCTTGGCGTCGGCGATCGTCTTGCCGTGCTCGCGCGCCAGGATGTCGGCCAGTTCGTCATAGTCGCGCGCGACCAGTTCGAGAAACTTCATCAGCACGCGTACGCGGCGCTGCGGGTTGGTCGCGGCCCATTTCGGCTGCGCTGCCTTGGCATTCTCGACCGCCGCGCGCAGTTCCGCCTGCGAGGCCAACGCCACCGTGCCGCGCACGGAGCCGTCCATCGGCTGCATGACATCCTGCTTGCGGCCGCTGGTCCCGGCGACATGCTTGCCGCCAATGAAATGACCATAGTCGATCATGATTTCTCTCCCTTGTTTGTGATGCTGCATTGTCCGCCTTTGGCCGGCGGATGGCAACGCGACGGAGAACGCAACCGTTGTGCGGAGAATAGATAACGATTGACGAGCGAGCATCAATTCCCGCAAATGGTGGGATGCAATTGCTGCCGTGCGGATTGAGAGATTGAGTTCCACCACAGAACGCAGCGTCGATAATTGTCATCTGGACCCTCCCCATGAACTGGGATGACGTCCGCATCTTCCTCGCCGTGGCGCGCGCAGGCCAGATCCTTGGCGCCGCCAAACGGCTGGAGCTCAACCACGCCACCGTCTCACGCCGCATCGCCGCACTCGAGGAAGCGTTGCGGACAAAGCTGTTTCGCCGCTTGACCACCGGCAGCGAGCTGACGCCCGCCGGCGAGCGTTTTCTCGACATTGCCGAGCGCATGGAGGGCGACATGATCGCCGCGCGCTCGACCATTTCAGGCGAAGGCGACGACGTTTCCGGCACGGTGCGCATCGGTGCGCCCGACGGTTTTGGTGTCGCCTTCCTGGCCAAGCGCCTTGGCGAACTAACCGCCCTGCACCGCGAGCTGACGATCCAGCTTGTGCCGGTGCCGCGCTCCTTCTCCCTGTCGCGTCGCGAGGCCGACATCGCCATCACCGTCGAGCGGCCGACCGAAGGCCGGCTGGTGGCAGGAAAGCTGGTCGACTACTCGCTCGGCCTGTTTGCCTCGCGCGCCTATGTCGAGGCGCATGGCTTGCCCAAAACCGCCGCCGAGCTCGGCCAGCACACGCTCATCGGCTACGTACCCGACCTCATCGTCAGTCCCTCGCTCGACTATGCGGGCGAATTCAGCACGGACTGGCGCACCAGCTTCGCCATCTCCTCGGCGCTCGGCCAGGCCGAGGCGGTGCGCTCGGGCGCCGGCATCGGCATCCTGCACACCTTCGTCGCCCGCTCGATGCCGGAATTGGTATCCGTCGATGTGGTCGCGCCGATCCGCCGTGCCTACTGGCTGGTCTATCACGAATCGGTCAGGCCGCTGCGCCGCGTCCAGATCGTCGCCAGCTTCATCACCAAGGTGGTGGAGCGGGAGCGAAACCTGTTTGTCTGATGCATGTCGCCCAAAAATGATCTCGGTTTTGAGAGAACGACATGCATAAAACAAAGACGCTAAAGCGCATCGCATGAATCCGATCAAACGCGATGCGCTGTAGCCGTGCCGCCTTTTCCTTGCCACAAAACCGGCCAGTGTGGCATCAGGCGTGCGGTCGTCGGCTGTGGGCGGACGCCGCGCGCAGGGACACTTTCAGAAAGCTGGCGCGGATAGACATGCGAGCCGTTCTTGCCATCCTGCCGCTGCTTTTCGTTTCGGCTTGCGCCAATCCGTGGACGAAGGTCCCGGGAGCCGAACTGCCCAAGCCGATCCGCTACGCCATGGCGCGGCCTTCGCCTTTCGTCTTCGGCAATTATTGCGGCCCCGGCACCCGCACCGGCGACCTCTCGGCCCGGCCGGCCGACCGCCTCGATGCGGCCTGCCAGGCGCATGATGCCTGCTACATCGCCCGCCACAACCATTGCGACTGCGACGGCACCCTGGTCGCCTCGGCGAAAGCGATCCGCGACGACAAGACAGCGCCACGCAAAATGCGCGGCGAGGCCGAACTGTTGATCGCCACCTTCGCCATTCCCGTCTGCAAGGTCTTCCCGCAGGGCTTCATGCCGCCGCGCGATCCCGCGCAATTGAGCGCCCTGAAGGCCGGAGTCGCCGGGTGAAGGGTCGCGCATCCATCGCCATCGTTCTGTTCGGGCTGGCCGTCCTTGCCGGCTGTGCCGGCGCTGGCCGCAATGCCTGCGATCTCCTGCAAGGCCAGAGCGCTTGCGCACGACCCGCGCTCTCCGCCGAGACAGCTGGGCCGCGGATCGCCGCCGCGCAGTTTTTCGGTGACGCCGGTACGAACGACTACGAAAAACGGTTCCTGGCGCTGCTCGCCCATCACCAGCTCGGCGCCATGGACCGCGCCAACGGCACCGGCCCTTTCGGTCACGACCGCCATGAGATCCGCAACAGCGATTTCCAGGCGACCTACCGGACACTGCAGCAACTGGCCGGGCCGGTTACCGAAACGCACCTGCCGCCGGCCGGCGCCAGCAGCGGCGAGGGCCATTTCGATGGACGCTGGCGGGTGTCGCGGCAGACGCTCTACATCGATGCGGCGGCGCGGCCCTCAGTGCCCAGGGTCTTCGATTTCTCCGGCCTGCAGGCACGCAGCGTCGAGATCGTGCTGCGCCAGGCCGGCAAGAAACCGGCCGACATCGAGGGCACCTGCGACGGCACGCTGGCGATCCGTGCCGGCGCCGGTTCACGCACCATCGCCACGGGCACGGCATTCCGCTTTCACCTGGCCGGCGAGGACGACACGGTCAGCCTGTTTCCAAGTGACAGCCTGAACCGCTGCACGGCAAAGATCCGCTCCAGCCTTGCCCCGGGAGGCGCGCCGCTCACCATCCAGCGCGAAGAGAGCGTCGATCCGGCTCTCGCCGCCTTCGACAGTCGCTACGAGCGTTGCCCGACGCCAGACCCAACCGGCCTCGATCCTCTCAGCCGCGCCTTCTATGCCAGCCGCTGGCTGTCGCAGACCTGTGCCTTGCCGATCGGAAAGCCGCGCCTGCTGCGCAAGTCGCGCGACGGGTTCAACGCCAAGGTCGAGGCTCTGATGGGAGCGCCGCTGTCCGACAGCGCCATCGACAAGGGCGACCCGGAGCTGCCGCTCGATTTCTCCAGGGCACCAAGGCTGAAGCTGATCTACCTGTCGTCGCTGGAGTTCAAGGCCGACTTCTCCGGCCGTATCATCGAACGGCTGATCCGCCACCATGCAGCCCTCGGCACCAAGGTGCGCATCATGGTCACCGACGTGCTGGAGCGCGACAAGGACGACGCCCTGCTGCATCGGCTGGCGGCCGAATTCCCCAATGTCGAATTGCAGGAATATCGCTGGCGGGCGGACCATGGTGCGCCGATCGACGAGCAGATTTCACAACTGCACAAGGTCCATCACGTCAAGATGCTGGCGACGCTTGCCGACGATCCACGGCGGTCGCGTGCCATCATCGGCGGCCGCAACATCCATGACGGCTTCCTGTTCCACCAGCCGATCGATCTGTCGCGCTATCCAGACCTTGAGCAATACGGCAAGACCGACGGGTTCTCGCTGAACTACTATTCGAACTGGAGCGACTTCGACATCGAGTTCGCCGATCCGGCCACGGTCGAGACGCTGGCCGCGCATCTTTCGACAGTGTGGCTGCGCGACGCCGACACCAATCTGGCGCGCCCCGTCTCCATTCCGGTCCGGTCCGACGGCGCCCGCCCGTCAGGCACGGCACGACACTTCATTTCGGTGCCCTACGAGGACGGCCATGCGCTGGAGGACTATTTCGTCGAACTGGTCGACGCTGCCCAGCACCATATCCAGATCGTCAATCCCTACCTCAACCTGACGCCCAAGCTTGCCCAGGCTGTTGACCGGGCGCTCGCCCGCGGCGTCAGGATCGACATTGTCGGCCGCATCGATCTCAAGGGCGATATCGGCGGCAAGTTTCTCACCGCGCTCAACAAGCTGTTCGTCGAGAAATATGGCGACCGCATCAACATCCGCGAATTCAAGGCGCCTGACGTGGTGCTGCATTCCAAGATCATGATGATCGACGAAAGGTTGGTCGCCATCTCGTCGGTCAATCTCAACAACCGCAGCTTCTTCCACGACAGTGAGAACGGCATGATGGTGCTCGATCCGGCCTTCTACACCAGGATGAAGCCGATCTATGACGACTATGTCGCCCACTCCAATCCGGTCGCCACCAATGTGACGATCCCGTGGGCCTACCGGCTGCTTTTCGACGAGGACTGGGTCCGGCAGGCGTTCTGACCCTCTACCGCAGATAGCGCTCCTGCGCGAGGTCGCGGACGTCGATGTCAGGCACCCGGCTGGAGATGATGTCGGCCAGCACCTTGCCCGAGCCGCAGGCCATGGTCCAGCCGAGCGTGCCGTGGCCGGTGTTGAGATAGAGATTGGAGAGCTCGGTGCGGCCGATCAGCGGCGGACCATCCGGCGTCATCGGCCGCAGCCCGCACCAGAACGTCGCGTCCCGCATCGCGCCGGCGCCCGGAAAGAGATCGCCGACCGAGTGTTCCAGCGTGCGCCGCCGCGATTCGTGCAGCCTGAGGTCGAAACCGGAAATCTCGGCCGTGCCGCCAACCCGGATGCGGTCGCCGAGCCGGGTAATCGCCACCTTGTAGGTCTCGTCCATCACCGTTGACACCGGTGCCGCCGCGGCGTCCTTGATCGGCACGGTGATCGAATAGCCCTTGACCGGATAGACCGGGATCGGCCGCTTCACCCGGCGCATGAAACCCGCCGAATAACTGCCCAGCGCCATCACATAGGCGTCGGCGGTCTTCCAGCCTTTGCTGGTGCTGAGATTGGCGATGCGGTTGCGGCTGCGGATGACGCGCCAGATCGTCACGTCGTATTCGAACTTGACGCCGCGGGCCACACAGAGTTCGGCCAGCCTGTCGGTGAACATCTTGCAGTCGCCGGTCTCGTCGTGTGGCAGCCTGAGGCCGCCGACGAACTTTTCGCGCACCCCGGCAAGGCCAGGCTCAGCCGCGATGCAGCCGTCCTGGTCGAGGATCTCGTAAGGCACGCCATACTTCTTCAGCACCTCGACATCGCCGCCGGTGCCGTCGAGCTGCTTTTGCGTGCGGAACAGCTGCAGCGTGCCCTGGGTGCGCTCGTCATAGGCGATGCCGGTCGCTTCGCGCAGCGCCTTCAGCGTGTCGCGGCTGTATTCGGCGAGCGGCACCATGCGCGCCTTGTTGATCGCATAGCGCTCGGCCGTGCAGTTGCGCAGCATCTTGATCAGCCATGTCCACATGTGCGGGTCGAAGGCCGGCCGCACCACCAGCGGGCCATGCTTCATCAGCAGCCATTTGATCGCCTTCAGCGGAATGCCGGGTCCGGCCCAGGGCGAGGCGTAGCCGGGCGAAATCTCGCCGGCATTAGCGAAGCTGGTTTCCAGCGCCGGGCCTTTCTGGCGGTCGAGAACCGTCACCTCGTGGCCGGCCTCGGCAAGAAAGTACGCCGTGGTCACTCCGATGACGCCGCCGCCCAGCACCATGATCTTCATCGTTCACTCCTTGCCGCCGCACGTCCTTGAGGACGCCTGGACGCGGCCGCATTTCCGATTTGCGCACGATCCCCTGCGAAAATCGATGCCGACTTTCGGGATCGTGCAGTGTTGCCTGTTCACGCCGCCGTGGGACCGGGGTCGTCATCCCCTGTCTGCCGCATTCCGGCCCTTTCGCCAAGGGGCCGCCAATCGGCTGCGGCGCTGTGGACGAGGGTGAGCCTACGCGGCCGTCGCGCCTCGTCTTGGGATTTCTTCCTGACGGCACGCCGCGCGGCCTCCGGCTGGTAGAGCACGGTTGCAATCAGGACCGACTCCCGCCTGCCGTCGGCGTGTTCGATCCATGCAGTCTGACCCTCGGCCATTCCGAGCATGCAAAGCCCCCGCCTTGTCATGATCGACAGGCTGGAGCCGACCGGACCGCGCACCTCGTTCTGCACCAAGGTCCGGGTCTGGGCAGGGCCGGCATCGACACGAAACACCAGTCTGCTGTTCAGCGTCACGATATCGGATCCGACCGAATCGATCGCGACGACCTCGGCTTTGGAAAGCTTCTCTTCAAGCATTGGAACAATGGGATCCGCGAAAGCCCGCCGACGCTCCAACATCATATCGAGGACGGCGAAGTCCTTCGTCGTCAGCCGGAAATTCGCGCCTGTCATCGCCGTCTCCATGATCAGGACCCTTCCCGCCCGCAGGCCGGCGCATCGGCCGCTTCGATGGTCGCCGACAGTTCCCGGCCGCCACGGCTGCTCCAGCACACTGTCTGCCCGATCGACGCGCCGATAAGCGCCGTCCCCATCGGCGTCAGCACCGAGATCCTGTTTTCACTGATGTCTGCTTCGCCGGGATAGACCAGCGTGATGCGCTGAGTGTGGCCGCCATCGTTGCGGATTGTCACCGTCGAACCCATGCGCACCACGTTGGCCGGCATGGAAGCCGCTGCCGTCACGAAGGCACGGTCCATCTCCGAAAGCAGTTCTTCGGCCGTCTCGGGCACGCGGTCGAGCGACGCCCGCGCCAGGCCCGTCAGCCTGTGGTGGTCGGCATCGCTGACCAGAAGCCGGCTCGGTGGACGCAATCCTGTTGCATGTTGCATGGCAAACCTCATGAGTTGGCGCATCGAACAGACGCGCGCCTGCCGCCGCACAAACGGTGGCTTGATGAAAGCCGGCAGCCGCGAAGCTGTCTGGCTCGGGAATGATGATGTCAGGTAGAAATGCCCCGGTTCGGACGGACGCCAAAAGGCGGCCGCGCCGGGGCTACGATCCCGCGATCGGGCAGACCCTGAACAAGGTTCTGATATAAGCTGGGTTGCTCATGCAAGGAGCCTTGCCGACAGGCGTCCGCTTGTCAAGCGCGGCCAAACCGCTCAACCGCCGACATAGCGCCGATGGAAGCGCGGGCCGAGGCTGGTCAGGATCTCGTAGCCGATGGTGCCGGCATGGCCGGCGGCGTCATCGACGCTTTGCGAGGGACCGAGCAGTTCGACGAGATCACCCTCGCGCAGCCTGCCGGCCGGCAGGGCGGAAATGTCGAGAATGATCGAATCCATCGACACCCGCCCGAGGAAAGGCAGGCGCGTGCCCTCGAACCACGCAGCCGACGCGGCGCGGCGTTGCCAGCCATCCGCGTAGCCGAACGAAATCGTCGCCAGCCTGAGCGGGCCTTGCGCATGATAGGTGTGGCCATAGCCGACGCCGGCGCCTTTTTCGACGCTGCGCGTCTGTGCCACCTTTGCCTGAAGCCGCACCACCGGCAGCATCGGATTGGGCTTGGCCGGCGTCGGATTGATACCGTAGAGGGCGGCACCGGGGCGGGCGAGATCGTAGTGAAAGGATGGCCCGAGAAAGATGCCGGACGAATTGGCGAGCGAGGCTGGCGTCGCCGGCAGCATTGCGCGCAGCCGCTCGAACGCCAGCCGCTGCCGTTCATTGGCCGGATGCTCCGGCTCGTCGGCGCAAGCCAGATGGCTCATCACATATCTGATATCGATACCGTCGAAAGCGCTGATATCGTCCGCCACTGCCTCGACGTCCGTCGGCGCCATGCCGAGCCGCGACATGCCGCTGTCGACCTGGATCGCGGCCGGCAGTTTTCGGCCGGCGCGGCGAGCCGCCACACGCCAAGCCGCCAGTTGCTCAGGGCTGTTTATAACAGCGCAAAGGTTTGCTGCCACGGCGTCCGGCTCGGCACCGGGGGGAATGCCGTTCAACACGAAAATGGCAGGGCCCGGACCAAGCGAGCGGCGCAGGGCGACGCCTTCGCCCAGAAGCGCAACGAAGAAGATATCGCAGCCTTCGCGCAGCAGCGCCGCTGCGACCTGGCCGGCGCCCACGCCGTAGCCGTCGGCCTTGAGCACACCTGCGCAGGCAACATCGCCCAACCGCGCTTTCAGCCGCCGGTAGTTTTCACGGATTGCACCGAGATCGATGGTGAGGATGGCCCCAGCCGCCACTTCGCTTGTGGTGGTGACCTCTTCTGGCGGCGACTTTTGGGGGGCGTCGTTCATGGCGACCCTTCGCGTGGTAGTGGAGACATCAATAGGACCGCCGAGCCGGCGCGGCAACCGCGGTTGTTGTATAGCGCTATTGCACCAGATGCCGGAACGCCGCCACCACGTCCTCATAGACATGGCGCTTGAACGGCACGATCAGGTCGGGAAGGTCCCGCATAGGCCGCCATGCCCATTTGTCGAACTCGGCGGTGTGGCCGCCCGGCGGCGGATTGATCTGGATCTCGCTGACATCGCCGTGGAAGCGAAAGGCGAACCATTTCTGCGTCTGGCCGCGATACCGGCCCTTGAAGGCGATGCCGACGAGGTGGTCCGGCAAATCATAGTTGATCCAGTCCGGCGCCTCGGCCAGCAGCGAGACGCCCCGCATGCCGGTCTCCTCATAGAGTTCACGCTCGGCCGCTTGCAACGGCTCCTCGCCGTCGTCGATGCCGCCCTGCGGCATCTGCCAGAGCTGTGTCGTGCCGGCGAATTCGCTGTCCGGTTCGGCGATGCGATGCCCGACCCAGACCATGCCATCGGCGTTGAGGATCATCAGCCCGACACAGGGACGATAAGGCAATTTTTCGCGGTCGATTTTTTTTGTCTTTGGCATCAGTCAGTCTTTCCAGCCGTCTTCCGATGGCTAGCCTTTTTGCGGATCTATAGCCACCGCTGAAATCGGCACGATCTCGATGCCGCGCTTCTTGGCCTCGACCACCCAGGACGACACGGTATCGACCGTTAGGTCGAAGGCCGAACCGATGCCGACGGCAGTGCCTTTGGCCCGCGCGGTCGCCTCCAGACTGTCGAGCTTCTTCAGGATTTCGCCGCGATCCTGCACGGCATCTATCGCCATGTCGCCGGCGACAAAGGGCACGCCGTCCTTCAGCGCCAGGTCCGGCGCCAGGCTGCGCGCCGACGAGCCGTCATCGATATAGGCGAGGCCGCGTTTGCCGAGCTCGGCCATGAACGGCTCCATCGCCGCGGGATCGGCGGAAAAGCGGGCGCCCATATAGTTCATGACGCCGGTATAGTTGGTCGTCCGCGACAGCGCCCAGTGCAGGCTCTTCAGGTTCTCATCCGCGCTCGCCGCCACCGTCAGCGTGTTGCGTCCCGGATTTACCTTCGGATAATCGAACGGTTCGAGCGGCACCTGCATGACGATCTCGTGGCCGCTCTGCCTGGCTGCCTGCATCCAGCGGCCGATGCTGTTGCCTTGCGGCGCGAAAGCCAGCGTCACTTCCGCCGGCAGCTTGGCGATGGCCGCCTGGGTGCCGGTCTGCGAAACCGAAAGCCCGCCGATGACGATCGCCACGCGTGCGCCGCGCCCGCCCGACCAGGGCCGCGCATAGACGTCGAACGGCCGCCTGCCATCGGCGGCGCGCACCGGCAACGGCCCGGTCTCGCTGGCCTCGATCAGCGCCTTGTCTGGAATATGCGCGATCTTCAGGTTCTGGCCGATGGTCGACGGATCGCGAATGACGATCGCTGCCTTGGGCGGCCCATCGCCCTCCTCCGTCTGCACATGGATGATCTGCGGCCCACCTGATCTGGCCGGCGCCTCCGGCTTCGGTACTGCTGGTGCCAATGCGGACGGCGCGGCGGCAGGTTCGGCCGCCGCGGTCACTTTCGGCGTTGAAACGGCAACCTCTTGCGGCTTTCTAAACGGCTTTTCCCTGAGCGCGATCGCGCCGGAGACGCCTGCCACCGCCAGTACGGCCACTGTCGCCATGACCGCACCGCCGCTGATCTTGCCGGCGGCGCGCGGCGACCGGACTGCCTGTCCGAGCGGGCGTTCGATGTCCTTGCCGATATCAGCCAAGCCTAATCCCCGGGCGCATGGCTCCGAAGGCGAAGCCGCTTCGAAAAGACATGCGCGAATTCGTCAGTCCCGGCGCACCCCGCGCCATGTCTTGGGGGTTTGCCTCGCCCCCCGAATCAAACTGCCGGAACCTTTCGGTCCCGGCAGCATCGCATTGCTTCCATCAGGCTCAAACAGAAAGATGGAGCGGCGCGTGCGCCGCTCCAGATCCTTACTGGTTGAGAACCGCCTTTTGCGGATTGGGCGGGAAGGACGGATCGGTCTTCTGGCCACGCAGCAGCTGCTCGGCATAGATGAGCTGCAGATCGTCTTTCGGATCCGGCGGCACATAGGCGGCCGAGCCCGAACCCGTCGTGCTCTCGTCGGCGCCCTTGATATGGCCCTTGAGATCGGATTCGCCACGTGTCAGATCCCTGCCCTGCAGTTCCGGCGGCAGCGGCTGTTCGACCTTGATGTCGGGCGTGATGCCCTTGCCCTGGATCGACTTGCCGGACGGCGTGTAATAGAGCGCCGTCGTCAGCCTGAGCGCACCATTCTCGCCGAGCGGAATGATGGTCTGCACCGAACCCTTGCCGAAGGACTGCGTGCCGACCACCGTGACACGGCGCAGGTCCTGCAGCGCGCCGGCGACGATTTCCGACGCACTGGCCGAACCGCCATTGACCAGGACGATCATCGGCTTGCCGTTGATGTCGTCGACCTGCTTGGGCTTGGCGTCGAAGCGGGTGACGTCCTTGGGGTCGCGGCCGCGCGTCGAGACGATCTCGCCGCGGTTGAGGAAGGCATCGGACACGCTCACCGCCTGGTCGAGCAGGCCACCTGGATTGAGGCGGAGATCCAGAACGTAGCCCTTCAGCTTGTCGTCGGGAATCTGCTTCTTGATGGTGTCGATGGCGTTCTCGAGGTCGTCATAGGTCTTTTCGGTGAAGGAGGTGATCTTCATGTAGCCGATGTCGTTCTCGACCCGGAACTTGACCGCCTTGACCTTGATGATGTCGCGCACGACCGTCAGTTCGATCGGCTTGTCGGCGCCCTGGCGCAGGATGGTCAGCTTGATCGGCGTGTTGACCAGGCCGCGCATCTTGTCGACCGCATCGTTGAGGGTCAGGCCGCGAACCTCTTCGCCGTCGATCTTGGCGATATAGTCGCCGGCCAGCACGCCTGCCTTGGCGGCCGGCGTATCGTCGATCGGCGTGATCACCTTGACCAGATCGTTCTCCATGGTGACCTCGATGCCGAGGCCGCCGAACTCGCCCTTGGTCTGGACGCGCATATCCTGCGCCTGCTCGGCATTCATGTAGGAGGAGTGCGGGTCAAGCGAGGCCAGCATGCCGTTGATGGCATTCTCGACCAGCGACTTGTCGTCGGGCGGTGTCACATACTGTGCCCGCACCCGCTCGAAGATATCGCCGAAGATCGCCAGTTGCTTGTAGGTCTCCGACCCTGCAGCGTTCGCCGCCGAGCCGGGCGCGCCATAGACCAGGCTCATGGCGGACGCGCCCATCAGCGCACCGGCAAACAGAAGCGACAGTTTCCGCATTATTCACGTCCTTCCAGAAAAACGGTCCGCCCACCATGGGGCCGGATCGACGGGTTTTCCATCCTTGCGGAACTCGACATAGAGTTCCGGCGTGGCATTTCCATTCTTCGAAACCGAGGTGCTCGCCACCCGGGCCTCTCCCATCGCACCGATCGGCTCTCCTGCAAGCACTGATTGACCGGTCGCGACGCTGATTCTGCTCATCCCCGCCAAAACGACATGATAGCCGTCGCCTGCGTTCAGGATCAAGAGTTGACCATAAGAGCGAAACGGCCCCGCATAAAGCACATTTCCATCCGCCGGCGCGGTAACGATGGCTCCCGATTGTGTCGCAACCATGTCGCCAAGCATCACCGCGCCGTTACCGTCATCGGCGCCGAACCGCCGCTTGATACGGCCGGTCACCGGCAGCGCGATCTGTCCCTGCAGGGCCGAAAAGGGCACCGCGGCGGCAAGTTGGTTGCTTTCCGGAACGGGCAGCGACGCCAGTTCCGCCGGCGCCGATGTGTTGTCGCCGCCTGCCGTCTTCTGCTCGGCGGCCTTGGCAGCATCGGCAGCCTTGCGGCTCTTGTCGGCCTGCGCTTCGAGCGACGCGATCAACTCCTTCAGGCTGCCGGCCTTGGCCGCCAGCGCTTCGGATCGCTGCTTTTCGGCGGCCATTTGCGTCTGCGTGTCGGCTTCGAGCTTCTGCTTGGCCTCCAGCAGCATGCCGAGCCGCTTCTTTTCCGCCGTCTGGTCGCCGACCGCCGCCGTCAGCCGCGCCCGTTCGGCCTCGATCGACGCCGTGATCCTGGTCTGTTCCTTGAGATCGGCAAGCAGGCTATCGGTCTGCTGGCGCAGTTCCGGCACCACCGCGCCGAGCAGGATGGCGCTGCGCACCGACGACAGCGCGTCCTCGGGCTTGACCAGGATCGCCGGCGGCGGGTTGAGGCCCATGCGCTGCAGCGCGCCCAGCACTTCGGCCAGAACGTCGCGCCGCGCCATCAGCGAGGCGCGGATCTTCTGTTCCTGGCCCTTCAGTCCTTCCAGCCGGGCGCCGATGTCCTCGATGTCCTGGCCGAGCTTCTGCTCGGTCATCGCCGACTGGATCAATGCGGCGGTGATCGAGGCGTGATCCTTCTTGATCGTCGCGATATCGGCGGAGAGTTTGGCCAATCGTTCCGACGACAGCGTGATCTCCTTCGAGACCCGTTCATATTCGGCCCGGCTCTGATCCGGATCGGGAGCCATGTCGAGCGTGTTTTCCGCCCGCCCCGCATGCAGCGACAGCACAAGCACCGCCACCGCGATGCCGCAGCGCGCGCGCCATGAGCCCGTTCTTGATTTTCTGTCTTCAGACATTGAAGCCCGACTCTATGCGTGGCTTCGTTAACGAACAATCAACCATGTTCGAAACCGCCCACTCGATGCAATCTTGCCTCGGCATTGGGGCGGAAATCCGGGTGTACTGCACCAATTCACCGGTTCACGAGCGATGATAGGGATGTCCCGAAAGGATGGTGGCCGCCCGATAAAGCTGCTCTCCCAGCATCACGCGCACCAGCTGATGCGGCCATGTCAACAATCCGAACGACATCACCAGTTCGGCCTGGTCGCGCAGCGACTGATCGTGACCGTCGGCGCCGCCGATGGCGATGACCAGCGCCTTGCGGCCACCGTCACGCAACAGGCCGAGGCGCCCGGCGAAATCTTCCGAGGAAAAGCCTTTGCCGCGTTCGTCCAGCAGGATCAAAGCGGTGCCGGGCTGCAACTGCGTCTGCAGTTTCTGGCCTTCCTCACGCCGGCGCTCGTTGGCGGTCTGGCTGCGCCCCTCGGCAATCTCGGCAATGCCGCCAAATTCAAGCCCCACGGCCGGGCCGCTCTTGGCGAAGCGCTCGAAATAGCGGTCGGCAAGCAGCTTTTCGGGGCCGGCTTTCATCCGGCCCACGGCATGAACTGATATCTTCATCCTCGCCTTGTAAGCCGCGCGAACGACTTAGTGGAGCGTTTCTTCCTCGAGGTCCGGCGCCTGCCACATCTTTTCGAGATTGTAGAATTCGCGGACTTCGGGGCGGAAGACATGGACGATGATGTCACCAGAATCGATCAGGACCCAGTCGGCGCCGGACAGCCCCTCAACGCGCGCGGTGCCGAGACCGGCATCCTTGATCGCTTTGAGAAGATGATCGGCGACAGCCGCGACATGACGGTGCGATCGGCCCGAAGCGACGACCATGTAGTCGCCGAGGCTCGATTTCCCCTGGATGTCGATGGAGACAATGTTTTCGGCCTTGGAGTCTTCCAGACTGGCAAGGACTGTCTTGATGGCGCGGGACACGGCGTCGTCTACGCTGATCCTGGCCGGCGAAGGCATGATATCGGCCTTCTTCCGCAGTGCTGTTCTCAGTGTATTTCCTTTCGCAGCAAGAACAACCAAATCACCCCTTGAAGCAGGTGACACCACTTAGATAGGCAGAGTTCCCTGACAGTTTCAAGACGGGACCCTGCCTCGCACGAACGTATTGTCGCTGCTGTGGTTCCGCTGCACGCCGGAAAAGATCGGAACCCTCACCGCCCGCATGGGTTATCGGCTCACCGACCAACCGGATTCCCCCCATGCCGATCGACCCGCAAAACGCCTTTCTCAGCGTCCAGGCTGGCCTCGCCCAACTGAGCACGCTGATTGTTTCGTACTCCTTCTCGGCCGTCGGTGCCGTCATCCTCTTGATTGTCGGCTACATCGTCGCCGGTCTTGCCGAACGTTCGATCTTCGCCGGTCTCGGCCATATCCATGGTTTCGATGCCACGTTGCGGCATTTCTTCTCCAAGATCGTCCGCTACGCCATCCTGATCCTCGTCACCATCATGGTGCTCGGCCAGTTCGGCGTGCAGACGGCCTCGATCATTGCCGCGATCGGTGCCATTGGCCTCGCCATCGGCCTGGCGTTGCAAGGCACGCTGCAGAACATCGCCGCCGGCATCATGCTTCTGGCGCTGCGGCCGTTCCGCATCGGCGAATCCGTCGAGGTCGGTTCGATCGCCGGCACGATCGAGGAAATCGGTCTGTTCGCGACCAAGCTCAGGACCGCCGACGGCGTCTACATCCTGGCGCCCAACTCGACGTTGTGGAACCAGCCGGTGCGCAACTTCTCGCGCAACGGCGTGCGCCGCAGCGACATCACGCTCAGCATCGGCTCCTGGAACGACATCGACAGGGCGCAGAAAACCTTGCTTGCCATTGCCGCGGCCGAGCGGAGGATCAAGCGTGAGCCGGCACCGATCGCTTTCGTCTCGACATTGGGCGACAGCACTGTTTCGATTGCCTTGCGCTATTGGACATCGTCGGCGGACTTCTTCGCCACCCAGACCGATCTCACCAAGCGCGCCAAACAGGAATTCGATAGCAAAGGCATATCGATCCCGCTGCCGCCGCCGGAAGCGCCCCAACCCGAAGCCCGCCGGCAATAATCGGTTGGCTCAGTGCCGGCCCTCATCGTCCGGTGCGAAGGCAAGTTCGACCGGCAAAGGCGCCTGCGCCGTCATCGGTGCGAAACTGCCGGTTTCACCGACCGGGACCGCACGCGTCGTGAACACACGCAAGAGCACGAACAGGCAGAAGGCTGCGGCGATGAGAACAGCCACATAGATGAAAGCCTGCGTTCCAAAGACGGCCGAAAGCGCCGTCACTATGCCGGGCACGACGAAACCCGACAGCGACCAGGCAAACAAAAGCGAACTGGACAGCGCCACCATGTCATCCTTGCCGGCGCGGTCGGCGGCATGTGCGCTGGCCAGCGAATAGATCGATTCCGAGGCGCCGTCCCACACGATATAGATCACAACCAACGCAGCCAACGCGCCGCCATCGTACCCGAGCGCAAATACGCCGGCGACCATGGCAAGCGCGGATGCGGCGATCAGCACATAGCGGCGGTCGGTTCGGTCGGAAATCCAGCCAAGCGGGATCTGCAGGATCAGCGTGCCAAGAGGCATCGCCGAAAGCAGCAGCGCCACATCGGCCTGGCTGTAGCCCTTGGCCGTGGCGTGGATCGGCGCGAAGCCCGCAATCGACATTGACAGGCCGCCGACCGCAAGCATGCCGGCGACGCCGACCGGTGAAACCCGCCAGGCGCGGCGCAGCGCCACCGAGGCCGCCTGC